>CAMJHI010000069.1 GCA_946405475.1 uncultured Clostridia bacterium | reverse complement strand
GTTCAAAAATGCTCCGCGCAGGCGACCGTTTCCAAGGCCTTTGTCAGCGTATTCTTTATCCTTTCCTGGATCGTGACGGCTTACATAAAGGGCATGCCGCCGTTTGCCGCGTTCGTCGGCGCGGGGCTGGTGCTCGGGCTGCTGGGCGATATCTGGCTGGATCTCAAATTCTGCTACGCGCCCGATAATGATTTTTACACCAAGATGGGCTTTCTGAGCTTTGCCGTCGGTCACGTTTTCTATTGCGCCGCCGTGGTGTTCGGCGTGAGCGTGTTCAAGCCCGTCGCCATTCTGCCCGCCGTCGGCGTGGCGCTGGCCGGGTCGCTGGCGGTGTTTTTCGGCGAAAAAGCCATGAAGCTGGAATACGGTGCGTTCAAGATCATCGCCACGCTTTACGGCGCTGTGCTGATCTTCATGGCGTCGTTCGCGTTCTTTACCGCGCTGTTCGCCGGATTCGGTCAGAACTGGAATCTGGTCGTGCTGGCCATCGGCGGCGTGCTGTTCCTGCTGTCTGACCTCATCCTGTCCGGCACCTATTTCGGTCAGGGCAAAAGCCGCCCCGTGGACGTTGTGACCAACCACGCGCTGTATTACGCCGCGCAGTTCGTCATCGCCGCGTCGGTGCTGTTCATCCGATAAAAGCTTTGCCGTTCTGTCGAGCAGAAGCTGAATGAATTACTCCTGACGCCTTGGAAATCGTCGGGAGAGGAAAAGAGGGAATTACAAGATGGAAAAACCAATCAACGTATTGATCTATAATGAGTATCGCCACGAGAAAGACCCGAACGAAAAGGCAAAAGACGTGTATCCGGCCGGGATCCACGCCGTGATCGCCGATTTTCTCGGGGCTGAACCGGATATCAACGTGCGCACGGTGACGCTGGACACCGTGGAAGAGATCACGGACGAGGTGCTGAAAGACACCGACGTGATCCTTTGGTGGGGTCACATGAACCACGGTGACGTTCCGGACGCAGTGGCCGAACGGGTTCAGAACGCCGTGCTCAACGGCATGGGCGCGATCTTTCTGCACTCCGGACACAAATCCAAGCCGTTTATGCGCCTGATGGGCACGAGTTGCTCGCTGATCTGGCGCGAAAGCGACGACATGGAGCGCGTCTGGGTCAGCGCCCCCTATCACCCCATCGCCGCCGGGCTGGATCGGTATTTCGAGATCCCGGCCGACGAGACCTACGGCGAGCCGTTCGGCATCCCCACGCCGGACGAGACCGTTTTCATCGGCTGGTTCACGGGCGGCGAGGTCTTCCGTTCCGGCTGCACTTGGCAGCGCGGCTGGGGCAAGGTGTTTTATTTCCAGCCCGGGCACGAAACGTACCCGATCTATTATGATCCGAACGTGCAGACCGTCATCCGCAACGCCGTGCGCTGGGCGGCGCCCGTGCGCAAAACGGAAAACTGCATGGATTGCCCGAACCCGCCCAAAGCGCACAAGGGAACGCTGTGAGCGGTTCGGCTGCGCGATCCTCCCCCGCCGCCGTCCGTTTTCTGACGCGGCCGTGAGAGAAAATGACTCGCTGTCAATGAGTTCGACCCCCGGAGCCAAACGGTTCTCCGGGGGTTTGTTAAAATGACCGGATCGCCGCTGTTTTTTGTGCATTTTTCCGAATTCCGAAAAGTGGCGGATTTTTTCCGCTGACGCATTGACAAATGAAGAAAATCGTATTATAATATACCAAATCTTGTATATTTATGCTAAACTTTGTAAGCGTAAATCCAGCAAGGGAAGGGTGTGCAACATGAAAAAAGGTTATCTGATCTTAAGCAACGGAACCGTGTTCGAGGGGTGGAAGATCGGCGCCGACACCGAAAGCGTGGGCGAGGTCGTTTTCAACACCGGCTGCGTCGGTTACCTCGAAACGCTGACCGATCCCTCCTACGACGGGCAGATCGTGGCGCAGACGTTCCCGATGATCGGCATCTACGGCGTGATCCCCGAGGATTATGAAGGAAAATGCGCGGTCAAGGGCTACATCGTGCGCGAGCTTTGCGACACGCCGTCGAACTTCCGCTCACAGGGCATTCTGGACGATTTTCTGAAAGAACACAACGTGTGCGGCCTGTGCGGCATCGACACGCGGGCGCTCACCCGCATGCTGCGCGAGCAGGGCGTGATGAACGGCAAAATCAGCGACACGCCGGAATGCGATATGGACGAGATCAAAAGCTACCGCGTCACCAACGTGGTTTCCGCCGTATCTTCCAAGAAAGCGCATATTTATGAGTCGAACGGTGAGAAAAAATACAATGTCGCTCTCATCGACTACGGCGCCAAGCACAACATCATCCGCTGCCTGCAAAAGCGGGGCTGCAAAGTGACGGAATATCCTTACGACACAACGGCCGAAACGATCCTGGCCGACAACCCCGACGGCATCATGCTTTCCAACGGCCCGGGCGACCCGGCGGAGGACGTGTTCTGCATTGAGCAAATCAAAAAGCTGCTCGGCAAAAAGCCGCTGTTCGGCATCTGCCTGGGGCACCAGCTCACCGCGCTGGCGCTGGGCGGGCAGACGGTCAAGCTCAAATACGGTCACCACGGCGCCAATCAGCCGGTGCGTGACCTCAAAGGCACCCGAACCTATATCACGAGCCAGAACCACGGCTACGCGGTGGTTGCCGAATCGCTGGAGGGCAAGGGCACACAGATCTACGCCAACGCGAACGACGGCAGCAACGAGGGTATGGAATACCCGGATTACGACGCGTTCACCGTGCAGTTCCACCCAGAAGCCTGCGGCGGACCGCAGGACATGGAATACCTGTTCGACCGTTTCACTCAGATGATGGAGGATAAGAAAAATGCCGAAGAATAAAGATATCAAAAAAGTACTGGTCATCGGCTCCGGCCCCATTATCATCGGTCAGGCCGCTGAATTCGACTACGCCGGCGCCCAGGCCTGCCGCGTGCTGAAAAAGGAAGGCGTTCAGGTCGTTCTGGTCAACTCCAACCCCGCCACGATCATGACGGACGAGGCGCTGGCGGACGAAATCTATCTGGAGCCGCTGACCGTCGACACCATCACCCGCATCATTGAAAAGGAGCGCCCCGACGGGCTGCTGGCGGGTCTGGGCGGTCAGACGGGTCTGACGATCTCCATGCAGCTTTCCGAAAACGGCGTGCTCGACAAGTACGGCGTGAAAATTCTGGGCAGCGACGTCAACGCCATCAAAAAGGCCGAAGACCGCGACCTGTTCCGCAAAACGATGGAAGAGATCGGTCAGCCCTGCGTACCCAATGAAATCGCCAACAACATTGACGAGGCCGTGGCCGCGGCCAAAAAGATCGGCTACCCCGTGATCGTTCGTCCGGCCTTTACGCTGGGCGGCACCGGCGGCGGCATTGCCGACAACGAAGAAGAGTTCATCGAAATCGCCACCGTCGGGCTGGATATGTCCCCCATCACCCAGATTCTGGTGGAAAAATGCATTTCCGGCTGGAAAGAGATCGAATTTGAAACCATGCGCGACGAGTGCGGCAACGCCATCACGATCTGCTCCATGGAAAACGTCGACCCGGTCGGCATCCACACGGGCGATTCCATCGTGGTCGCCCCCGCGCTGACGCTGGCCAACAAAGAATATCAGATGCTGCGCACAGCGGCGCTCGAAATGGTGACGGCGCTGGGCATCGTGGGCGGGTGCAACTGCCAGTTCGCGCTTGACCCCAACAGCTTTGAATACGCCGTGATCGAGGTCAACCCCCGCGTGTCGCGTTCCTCCGCGCTGGCGAGCAAGGCGACCGGTTACCCCATCGCCAAAATCACCAGCATGCTGGCGCTGGGCTATCACCTGGATGAGATCACCAACGAGATCACCGGCAAGACCTGCGCCTGCTTCGAGCCCGCGATCGACTACGTGGTCGCCAAATTCCCGAAGTGGCCGTTCGACAAGTTCATCGGCTCGAGCCGCAAGCTCGGCACGCAGATGAAGGCCACCGGCGAGGTCATGGCGATCGGTCAGTCGTTCATCGAAGCGATCATGAAAGCGGTGCGCGGCGTGGAGATCGGGCTGGATTCGCTCAATGCCAAGCCGAACAGCGACGACGATTTAATGACGAGGCTCGCCGCGCAGGACGATATGCGCCTGTTCACGATTTATGAGGCGCTGAAAGCCGGCGTGAGCGTCGACACGATTTTTGACATCACCAAGATCGACCGCTATTTCCTGTATTGCCTGCAAAAAGCCATTGCGCTCGAGGAAGAGCTGAGCTCACAGCCGCTCACCGAAGAGCTTTATCTCAAGGCGAAAAAGTCCGGCTTCCCGGATTCGTTCATCAAGCGCCTGACCGGCGTTGACGAGCTGCCCGACTATCACTGCAGCTACAAAATGGTCGACACCTGCGCGGCGGAATTCGACGCGCAGACCCCCTATTTCTATTCCAGCGCCGACAAGGAGTGCGAATCGCGCCAGATGCCGCGCAGCGGCAAGCCCGTGGTGATGGTGCTGGGCTCCGGCCCCATCCGCATCGGTCAGGGCATCGAATTCGACTACAGCTCCGTGCACTGCGTCTGGGCGCTGCGCAAACGCGGCTACGACGTGGTCATCGTCAACAACAACCCCGAAACGGTTTCCACCGACTATGACACCGCCGACCGCCTGTACTTTGAGCCGCTGACGCCCGAAGACGTGATGAACGTGATCGAGGTGGAAAAGCCCATCGGCGTTGTGGTCGCCTTCGGCGGGCAGACCGCCATCAAGCTCACGCAGTATCTGGTCGATCACGGCATCACCATTCTCGGCACCTCGGCGCACGGCATCGACACCGCGGAGGACAGAGAAAAGTTCGACGCCTTCCTCGAAACCATCGGCATCAAGCGTCCGAAGGCTGTTTCGGTCAACACCGTTGACGAGGCGCTCATCGCCGCGAAGATCCTCGGCTACCCCGTGCTGCTGCGTCCGTCCTACGTCATCGGCGGTCAGGGTATGAGCGTGGTGCGCAGCGAAGAAGAAGTGCGTCAGTTCATGGAGATCATCCTGTCCGGCAAAATCAGCAACTCGGTGCTGATCGACAAATATATGCCCGGCATCGAATTGGAAGTGGACTGCATTTCCGACGGCACGACCGTTCTGATCCCCGGCATCATGGAACACATCGAGCGCGCCGGTATCCATTCGGGCGACTCCATCGCCGTATATCCGCCGTATAACCTGAGCGAGAGCATGAAGAACACGGTGGTGAAAACCTCGGTCGAGATCGCGCGCGGGCTCGGCACGCAGGGCATCGTCAACATTCAGTACCTGGTGCAGGACGGCGAACTGTACGTGATCGAAGTGAACCCGCGTGCCAGCCGCACGGTGCCCTACATCAGCAAGGTCACGGGCATTCCGATGGTCGATCTGGCCAGCCGCGCCATGCTCGGCGAAACGCTGGTGGATATGGGCTACGAAAACGGTCTCGCCCCCTCCTCCAAGTATTACGCCATCAAGGTGCCCGTTTTCAGCTTTGAAAAGCTCACCGACGCGAACACCATCATGGGCCCCGAAATGAAATCGACCGGCGAAGTGCTCGGCATCGGCCGCACCAAGACGGAAGCGCTTTACAAGGGCCTTGCCGCCGCCGGTATCGACGTGGCCGAGATCCGCAAAAAGCCGAATCAGGGCATCCTGATCTCGGTGGAGGATTATGACTACACCGACGCCATCGCCTTGGCCGAACGGTTCACCGACCTCGGCATTGCCATTTACGCCACGCCCGACACCGCCAAGGCCATCCGCGCCCGCGGCATCGACGTGACCACGGCGCACAACGTGTGGGAAAACGACGACATCAACAACCTCATCGAAACCGGCACGGTGAATTACGTGGTTTATACCGGCGCGGTCATGGATTATTCCGTGGGCGACTTCCGCGTGCTTTACCGCAAGTGCATGAACCTGAAGATTCCGTGCATGACCAGCCTTGACACGGCGCTGGCGCTGTCCGACGTGATCGCCGCGTGCTACGATCAGGGCAATACGAGGCTTATCGATATCACCAAAGCATTCTGAAAACAACCGCCGTACCGGTCGACCGACTGATACGGCGGCTGTTTCATTACATCAAAAATGGTTGAGGGAGATCAGATGCTGAAAGAAAGATGGACGGCGCTGAAGGAAAAGGTCACAAACAACCCCTCGTTCACCGTAAAGGAACAGCTCGGCTACGCCGGCGGCGTTTTCGGGAACGAAATGGGTCAGGACAGCGTCAACACGTTTTCCGACAAGTTTTTCCGCGACTTCATGGGCATTGAAAACCGACTGATGACGATCATGGGCAATGTTTTCACTGCCTTCGGCCTGCTCATCGCACCCATTGCCGGCAACGTAGTCGACACCCCCGTTCCGCTCAACCGACGCACGCCGACCAAAACGGTGCTGCTTTATGCGCCCGTTCCGTTCGCCGTCGCATCCATGCTGCTGTTCGTGGTGCCGTTTCACCAATCGTTTTACAACTTTCTCTGGACGCTGATCATCAAGCTTATCTATAACGCGGCGGACGCCTTTTACGACACCTCGCTGACCGCCATGTCGCTGCGCATGACCACCGACGCGAAGGACAGAAAGAATTTTTTCACACTGGCAACGCTGGCGCAGGCGCTGGGCTCCATGCTGCCTGGCTGGCTGATCCCACTTGTGGTCGGCTCCGCCAAAACCCCTTCGGGCAAGCAGAGCGGTTATTTTGTTGTAGCGCTCGTGTTCTGCATCCTCGGGCTGGCCGCCATGTATGGGCCGTACTTCACGCTGACCGAAAAGCTTCGCGTGGAAAAACGACCCGATAAAGCAAAAATCAACTGGGATCGAAAAACGCTGGCAACCGTGCTGCACAGCCGTTCCTTCGTTACGGTGCAGATCGGCAATTTTTTTGAACAGATCCGGCAGCTTTCCTACAAGCTGTTGCCTTATATCTATGAAGACTGCTTCGGCGATTACAAAATGAAGGCCGTCATCGACGCGGTCAGCGGCACGCTTTCCTACGCCGGGCTCGCGGCCGTGCCCGTGCTGAACAGCCGGTTTTCCGCCCGCACCGTCATGTCGGGCAGTTACGCGTTCACCGGCTTGTTTTATTCCGTCATGGCGCTGTTCGGACTGAAATATAAAACAGAAAAGATACGGAAGTATCGCTGGCTCATCGGTCTGCTCATCGGCATTTCCGGCATGCCGAACAACGCGGTGATCGCCAGCAAAAAGGTGCTGATCGGTGACGCCACCGACTATATGGAGTGGTATTCCACGAAAGAATTCGGAACGCCGATCCGCAGCGAGGGGCTCATCAGCACCACGCAGAGCATTCTGGGCACGGCCTACAATTTCATCCGCACCAACTTTTACAACATCAGCTTTGAACGAATTCATTACAACGAAGGCGCGTCAGGTACCGGCGTGGAGCAGACGCCGCAGACGCTGCGCGGGCTGTTCCTGATGTTCACGCTGTGCGGCGTATTCGGCAACCTGTGCGCAGCCGGAACCTATCTGTTCGATAACTTCACCGGGGCGCGAAAGGCCGCGATCATGGCAGAGCTGGAAGCGTTCCGCGCAAAAAGGGAAACATTACGCGAAAGCCTTGAGGAGAATGAATGTGAAGACAGATAACGGGCAATGGCTTTTGCTGGATTGGTGCGATCATCTGCTCAGGCAGCAGATCACCGAAGAAGCAAGTGAATTTTACGGCGGTTTTCGGTGCGAAGCGTGTGATCGGCTCCACGGCCGCGCGGATAACGCCGTCTACCCGCTTGTTTGCGCCTATGCGCTGACGAACAACGAATCATACCTCGACGGCGCGAAGCGGCTGCTGCGGTTCCGGCGGCTGCTTACGAACCCGGATGGCAGCGTGCGAAACGATTTTGACAGCGCGTGGAACGGGATCACGGTGTTTTCCGCGATCAACCTCTTCAAAACCTTCCACCGTTTCGGTGACAGGCTGCCGCCCGATTTTTTCGCAGAGCTGAAAACGCTGTTTGCCGATGCCGCGGCATGGGTCTTTCACAACGTCAGACCCGGCTTTCGCGCCAACATCAATTATTACTGCGCCGCGGCGGCGGTCAACGCCATGGCGGGCGAATGCTTTGACAGACAGGAATACACGCGTCAGGCGCAAAAGCTGCTCGACTACTGCCTTTCTCTGTTCACCGAAAACGGCCTGCTCTGCGGCGAAGGGCAGCCGCACGACTGCCGCACCGACAAGGGCTGCGCGCCGATCGACATCGGGTACGAAATGGAAGAATCACTCCCCTGCCTCGTCGACGCGGCCATTACCCTGCACGATGACGCGGCGCTGGAACAACTGAAAAAGCACGCCCGCCAAATGCTGGATTTCATGCTGCCCGACGGCGGGTGGGACAATTCCTTTGGCGTCAGGAACAATAAATGGACGTATTACGGCAGCCGCACGGCGGACGGGTGCCTTGGTCTGTTTGCCGCTTTTGCTCGATCCGACGCTGTCTTTGCCGAGGCGGCGCGGCGCACCTTTGATCTGCTCAAAGATTGCACCCACAACGGTGCGCTTTACGGCGGGCGCCGTTACCCGGACTACGGTCAGCCGCCCTGCGTGCACCACACGATCTGCCATGCGGCGGCGCTGGCGGACGCTTTGTGCCACGGTTTTGAGGTGCGGGAACCCGTGGCGCTGCCCTGCGACGAGGGAACGACGCGGGTCAGGTTTTACCCCGAACTGGACACGTACAAAGTTTCGGTCGGGTCGTGGCTCGCCACCGTGACTGCTTATGATTACGCCACCTACACCTTTGCGCGCGGGGCGGCGCACGCCTCGGGCGGGTCGCTTTCGCTGCTGTATCATCGACAGCACGGCGCGGTGATCGCCGGGTCGGTGCCGGATTACAGACTGACCGAGCCGAACAATATGCAGCAGCCGCAGAACGTGCCGCACCGTTCGCTCCTGCCGCGGGCGGAGCTTGAAACGGGCGGGCCAATCTATGCCACCTGTCTGGACGGCGGCGCGCAGATCGAGGTAAAGCACAACGGCGACGAAGTACAGGCTGACGTTACGGCGCGGTTCTGTGAGGTCAACGAGCGAAAGGCCGTGGACGAATCGCTCACCGCCGCGTTCCGCTATACTTTCAGCGCCGATCGTGTTATCATAACGGCAAAGCTCAATCAAAAGCGAAACGGCGTCCGGTTCGTGCTGCCGATCATCAAAAACACGGTAAGCATCCAAACAGCCGCGCCGTATCAGCGCCGGGACGTTTTCTTTCTGACCGGCGGCTTCGGCGCCGACGAATACACGTTTACTTTAACAGAACAGCCCATCACCATTGAGATCGGAGGATAAGAACATGAACCCCATCATGAAAAAGCTCGACAGGCCCGTCCTCACGCGGTTTGACGTGCCCTACCCTGCCGCGCTGGTGTTCAACGCGGGCGTGACCAAGTATAATGGCAAATACGTGATGCTGTTTCGCAACGATTACGGCAGCTTTGAGGAGCATCGGCTCGACGGCACCAACATCGGACTGGCCACGAGCGACGATGGCATGAACTGGACGGTGGCACCCAAACCCTGCTTCGCGTGGCA
>CAMJHI010000068.1 GCA_946405475.1 uncultured Clostridia bacterium | reverse complement strand
TGTTGAACGCGGCGGCCTTGTTCTTTTTGGGCTTGCGCTTGTGCTGCGACAGGTTCGCCTGCCGCGCGCCGTAGGTGATGACCGTTGTCTTTTCGGCGGGGTAGTCAAACCCGAACGAAAGGCCCCCCGGCAGTACGCACACGCACCCCGGCGGGAACGCCGCAGGCGGCACGGGCAGAAAGAGGCAGTTCACGTCTTCCGCCGCCAATTCGTCGCGCAGCGCCTGCGCCGCTTTTTCCGTGCCGGCCAGCACGGCGACCTTCGCGCCCTTGGCCAGCGCGGGGCGCACGTCCTCCAGCAGATCGTCCAGCCGACCGCTCCAGGGGGGGAGCTGCCGGGCGGTGACAGTCACCAGATTTTTTACGGGCGTGTCGAAGCTGCCCCGGGCGAGGTTATCGAAATACAGCGCTTTTTTCTTTTCATAAAGGCTCACCAGCCGGTCGAACGGAATGGAGAACGTGTCCATTCCCTTGGAGAGCACGCCCTCGGCGAACATGGCCTTGATGTCTTCCTGCATCAGCTTTTCCGCCGCGAGCGCGTGCTGCTTGACCGCGGAGGTTTCACACACGATGAGCTGATACTCCTGCGCGTAGTCGAAAATGGTGGAATCCGTGCCGTAGAGCAGGGGGATGTAGCGGTCGAGTGATTCGATGCGAACGCCGCTTTTCAGTTTTTCAATGTCCTCCTCCAACTGCGCCTTCACCTTGGCGGCGTTTTTGCTCTTGACCGAGGCGATCTGCTTTTGAATGAGCGCGATGAGCGAATCGGCGTCTTCAAACAGCACGTTGGTGGCCGGGGTGATGCGGATCTCGCCGATCTGCTCCGTGCGGCGCTGGGTCTCGGGGTCGAAAAACGCGATGTTGTCTACCGTTTCGCCCCACAGCTCGATGCGCACGGGGTTGGGGGCGGAAGGCGGAAAAATATCGATCAGCCCGCCGCGCACCGAAAACTGCCCCTTGCCCTCGACCAGATCGCTGCGCACGTAACCGGCGGCGATGAGATCCTCGGCGATCATGTCGGTGACGATCTCACTGTCCTGCCCGATGACCATGGTGTTGCGGCGCAGCACCTGCGGCGGCATGGTGAACTGCAGCGCGGCCTCCGCGCTGAGGATCACCGCGTCCGGCTCGCCCTCGAGCATGGCGGACAGCACGCCCAGCCTCTGCTGCTCGTATTCGCGGGAATGCGCCTGCGTCGGGCGAAAGCTCAGATCGGCCGCCGGGAGCACGAAGGCGGCGGTGCCCATGGCGCTCAGGTCGCCCTGCAGGCGGGTGGCGTTCGCCTCATCCGGCACGATGACCAGCGCCTTCTTTTTCTTTTCTTCGCATAATGCGTGGATGAAATGCGCTTTGTGGATATGAGAAAGGCCGAGAACCCCCATGGGCAGCCGTTTCTGATCGCCTGCCCCGGAAAGCTCCCGGTACTAAAAGAGCGATTCAATTGCTTTGCTGTAACAGGACATAGATCTTCCTTAATGACTGAATTTGCTCATGGCGTCGTCGATGCGGCCGTCCACCATCAGCTCCAGTGCGTCGCACGCCTTGGCCATGGCCTGCTTCATCGCTTCCGCTTCCTCTTTGCCGAAATGCGACAGCACGTAATCGGCCAGATCGTAATCGGGGTGCGGCTTGGCGCCGATGCCCAGCTTGATGCGGGGAAAGGCGTCGCTGTTGAGCAGCAGGATAATGCTTTTGATGCCGTTGTGGCCGCCGTCGGACCCCTTGCGGCGAATGCGCAGCCCGCCACAGGGCAGCGAAATATCGTCAAAGATCACGATCACCCGTTCGGGCGGGATCTTGTAAAAGCTGCAGCATTGTTCCACCGCCTCGCCGCTCAGGTTCATGAAGGTCTGCGGCTTCATCAACAGGCAGCGGCGGCCGCTGATCACGGCGTCGCCGATGACGGACTTGAATTTGATCTTGTTGATCTTCACGCCCAGCCGGTCCGCCAGCAGATCCATGCAAAGGAACCCGGCGTTGTGGCGCGTGGTTTCGTATTGCCGCCCGGGGTTGCCCAGCCCGACGATCAGGTATTCCGGCGTTCCGACGGGGGCTTTGTTTCTTGAAAATAACATATCGTTTACTCGTCCAACTCTAAATCCTTGAAGAATTCCTTCACCTCAAAGTCGCTGTGCAGCACGCACATGAACTGGCGCGGGTAGCGCTTCATGTAGCTGTAAACGCGGTTGCGCTCCGTGCTGTTGAACTGGCGGATGGCGCGGAACTGTTCCGCGCGCAGATATTCCGGGCAGTTTTCGGGCAGGTCGGTGCGGTTGACGTATTTGTGTTCCTTGTTGCGCTTGAGCAGGTGGCGGTAGCACAACAGGTTGGGTACGTCCAGATAAATGACCGCGTCGGCGCACAAAAAGCGCTCCTTGAGGTTGGCGGGGTAGTAGCCGTCGATGATCCATTCATCCTGTTCGAGCAGGCGGCGGTGCTTTTCCAGCCATTCCTCGCGCGGGGTGATGCTCCAGCCCTTGTGGAAAAATTCCTTGTCCAGATGATAAACGGGCAGGCCGAGTATTTCGCCGAGCTTGAGGGAAAAATAGGTTTTGCCGCTGCCGTCGTTGCCGACTACGATGATTTTCTTGCAGGCTTTGATTTCAGCTGTTTCCATGATTTGCACCTCTGAAAAAAACGAGAACTAAACTGTGTAAGAGCATTTATTAGACGTTGAAGCGGAACAGAACCACGTCGCCGTCCTGCATGACGTATTCCTTGCCTTCGCTGCGCACCAGCCCCTTTTCTTTGGCGGCGGCCATGCTGCCGCAGGCCATCAGGTCGTCAAAGCTGACCACCTCGGCGCGGATGAAGCCGCGCTCAAAGTCGGTGTGGATCTTGCCGGCCGCCTGCGGCGCCTTCGTGCCGCGCTTGATGGTCCACGCGCGCACCTCGGGCTTGCCCGCGGTGAGGTAGGAGATGAGCCCCAGCAGGTGATAGCTGCGCTGAATGAGCAGATCGAGGCCGCCCTGTTCAATGCCCAGATCGGCTAAGAACATGGCCTTTTCCTCACGGTCGAGCGAGGCGATCTCCGCTTCGAGCTCGGCGCAGATGGGCAGCACCTCGCTGCCCTCGGCTTCGGCAATGGCGCACACGTCGCGGTAGCCCGCGTTGGCTTCCAGACCGCCCGCAAAATCTTCCTCGCTCAGGTTGCACGCATAGATCACGGGCTTGGCGGTGAGCAGGGTGGACTGCGCCAGGATCTCCGCTTCGGTTTCGTCGCATTCAATGTTGCGCGCGGGCGTGCCGTCCTCCAGCGCCTGCTTGACGCGCTTGAGGAATTCCAGCTCCGCGCCCAGCTTTTTGTCGCCCTTCATCGCCTTGGCGGTGCGGTCGATGCGGCGCTCGATCATTTCCAGATCGGAAAAGATCAGCTCTAAATTGATGGTTTCAATGTCGCGTTTGGGGTCGATGCTGCCGTCGACGTGGGTGATGTCGTCGTTGACGAAGCAGCGTACCACGTGAACGATGGCGTCCACCTCGCGGATGTTGGCCAGGAATTTGTTGCCTAAGCCCTCGCCCTTGGAGGCGCCCTTGACCAGCCCGGCGATGTCGACGAATTCGATCACGGCGGGGGTGTATTTGTCGGGGTGGTACATCTCGGCGAGCTTGTCCAACCGGCTGTCCGGCACGCTGACCACGCCGACGTTCGGCTCAATGGTGCAGAACGGATAGTTCGCGGACTGCGCGCCCGCGTTGGTAATGGCGTTGAACAGGGTGCTTTTTCCGACGTTCGGAAGCCCTACGATTCCTAATTTCATAGTTGATCGTCACCTTTATTTTGTATATTTTATCGGTTAAAAACGGATCGCGTCGAATTCTTCCCGATCCAGGAACGGGAACATATCTTCCAAAGACGGTGAAACGATCCGCCCGTCCGGCAGGACTTTTGAGGAGGATTTGGGCGCGAAATTCTGCGTCGGGTCGACGACCGCTTCGCAGATGCATGGTCCGTCGCAGTTGAGCGCCTGTTCTAAAACCGCATCACAGTTCGTTTCACTGTCAAGCGTGAAATACTTCACGCCGAACGCCTCGGCCAGCTTTTCAAAATCAGGGAACGAAACGCCGCTGGCGGGATCAATCCCGATGAACGGCGGCTTGAACAGGTTCGTCTGCGTTTGACGGATGGAATGATAGCCGTTGTTGTTGAGGATGATGAGCTTGATGTTCAGCTTGTTCTGCGCAACGGTGGCCAATTCCTGCAGGTTCATCATCACGCTGCCGTCACCGTCGATGCAGACGGTACGGCTGCTGTTGTCGGCCACGGCGACGCCGACGGCGGCGGGGAAGCCGTAGCCCATGGCCGCGCAGCCGGAATTGGTGAACATCCGCTGTCCTTGCTTGATTCTACAGGCCTGGAAGGTCACGACGCAGGCGCTGCCGTTGCCGCAGATGATCCGGTCGTCGGCGGTCAGGTGGTCAAAGAGCTTGTCAGTAAACACATAGGGGTTGATCAGTCCCTCGCCGTGATTGCGATAGGACGGCAAGGCGGCGGGGTATTGCGCCACCAGTTTGCGGCACCAGGCGACCCACGCGGCGTGTTTTTCTTCCGGCGTATAGTCCAGCGCCAACATTTCGTCGATCAGATCGCTCACGTCCGCGTTGACCGGCAGATCCGGCCTGACGGTCGGCTTGATGAGCTCTTTCGGATCGATATCGACGATGATCTTATAGGCGTTTTTGGCAAAATTGTAATGGTTGTAGCCGATCATGCGGATGTTCAGCCGACAGCCGAGGCTGAGAAGCAGATCACAGTTCTGAACGGCAAAGTTGCCGGGTCGTGTGCCGACTGTGCCCGGCATCCCGGCAAAACAGGGGCTGTCATACGGCACGGTGTCGTTGGCATTCCACGCCGTTACGACCGGGATTTGAAGCTTGTCGAGCAGCTTCAGGAATTTTTCTTCCGCGTTTCCCAAACGGATGCCGGTGCCCGCGAGGATCAGCGGCGCTTTGGCCTGCCTGATTTTTTCAAGGATCGTCTGCGCTATGCCGGGCTTCGGCGCCGGCGTTGTCCAGGGCTTTTCGGCTTCGGGACGGAAATGGATCAGTTTTTCCGTCTCGATCGTCGCGCCCTGCACGTCCAGCGGGATGTCGAGCCAGACGGGGCCGCCTCTGCCGTTCAGCGCCAGAAACAGAGCTTTTTCCAGATGGTAGGCGATCTCATCGGGGTTGGTCACCATCACAGCGTATTTGGTCATGTTGGAGACCGAGCCGATGATATCGAACTCCTGATCGCCCAACTGCCGCAGGCCAAGGTCGGGGCAGGACCAGATCGTGGTTTCGCGTTTGACCTGACCGGACAGAATGAACATCGGGATGGAATCGAGCCAGCCGCCCATGACGCCGGTGATGGCGTTGGTGCCGCCGGGGCCGCTCGTAACGCACACGGCCGCGAGCTTCCCGGTCATGCGGGTGTAGCCTTCCGCCGCGATGGAACAGGCCTGCTCATGGTGGTTGAAGATGCAGCGAAGTCCCTCCTGATGGCCGAGCGCGTCGTCAAGGTGCATGGCGCCGCCGCCGGTGACCATGAAGCAGTCGCTCACGCCGTTTTTTACCAGAAAATCCGCCACGTATCGGGCGAGCTTTATTTGCATAATTGTCCTCCCACTAAAAAATCAATGATCTCCCGCGGTGTGTCTGCCGTTCCGACGGCGCGGAACCGTTCCACGTCCGCCCGGGTTTTGAAGCCGAAGCCGTAGGTCACACCCAGAAAATCGGTCCCGATCTCGGCCGCACCGATGGCGTCGTTGTCGCTGTCGCCGACCATCAGCGCTTTTGCGTGATCGGCAATACCCGCTTTTTTCAGGGCGAGCTCGATGATATCTTTTTTGCGCAGCCTGCCCTCAAAATCCGAGCCGAAGATCAGGTCGGTGTATCGGTCGAACCCGAACGCATGGAGCAGCCGGGCTGCGTAATCCTCCCGTTTATAAGTGGCGATCGCGATCGCCGTTCCGGTCTGCTGCAGATGATCCATGACGTCGTAAATACCGTCGTAGGCCTTGGCCAGCAGCAGATCCTTTTCTTTGTATCGCTCTCTGAAAACGGCCGCCATGTCCGCAATCACGTCGTCGGCGAACCCGTAGACCCGCTGGAAGGAATGCTGGATCGGCGGGCCGATGAAGCTTTTGATGGTTTCTTCTTCCAACGGTTCAAGACCGAATCGTTCAATGGTGTATCGAACGGCGGCAAGCATCCCTTCCGAAGTGTCCAGCAGGGTGCCGTCAACGTCGAACACCAAACAGTTATATTGCTGCGCCATGGATATCCTCTTCCGCGTCATACGCTGAATATGTAATAAAGGAAATCGTCATTCTCCTTCTGTGTTGTGCGATGGACTGCTTCATGTGGGCGTTGAGGTGAGCGGCTTCCTTCTTGACAAAGGAATATTCCATTTCGGGAATGCTGTAATTGCTTTCCTTGTCGGAATAGCCGTCAAAGCCCGCGCAGAACACTTCCCGGACGCCGATGGAATCCAGATACTTGAGCAGCATCAGGAACGAATTGTCGATGATGGTCTCGTCTTTTTCCAGCAGCGGCGCTCTGGCGGCAACAAAATCGAAACGGCCGTTGCGGCAGGTGACGTTGGTGGTCGCCAGCGTTTTCATGCCGGACGAGGTCTCTTTTTTCAGGTCTGCCGCCATGTCATGATAGCGCTTGGGGTTGGTGATGAACACACAGTCAGGCGTGACGGCTTCGGGAATGTAGTTGACGGAAAGAACCACGGGCTTTTCCCGGCTGATGAACGCTTTGACCTTCGACTCCTGAAGCCGGATATTTTTTCCGGGGCCGATCAGCAGCACCTTGCGGCTGCCCAGAAAGTCAAGGAACCGGTTCGCGGAATCTGCCTGGCAGACGTGTTCGCGGACGAACGCTTCATAAAGCTCTTTCCCCAGCGCCTTGTCGTAGAGGAGCTTTTTATCCTCCGGCTCGATCGTGGCCAGCAGTTCATCCAGCAGCGAAATGGAAAGATTCTCTTCCCGCAGGTAGTCGGTCAGATAGTTGGGATGGCAGCGGTTTTTGGCGACCAGATAAAAGAATGTGCTGTAGCCCCACGGCGAGGTTTTGTAAAATTCCATCACCGATTCGTTGGTCGCTTCCAAAAAGCAATCAATATTGTAGCGGCCGCCGTACCGCTGGTTGAGCGTCATGGCGATCAGCTCGATGGGCGCGTTGCCGGCGCTTTTGCCCATGCCGAAAATCGTGCCGTCCACCAGAATGTCATGCTTGCCCTGATGCTTGAGGAACGACGCCGCATTGGCGTAGCCCAGTTGGAAATTGTTGTGCGCGTGGAAGCCGATGCGGATGGCGGGGTCGAGATGCTCGTCCAGTATGGCATAATAGTGCAGCAGCTCGTCTTCCTCCATCAGGCCGTAGGTGTCGACCATGGAAACGGCGTAAGGCTTTACATCGTTGGCCAGCGCGACCAGCTCAAGCAGTTCTTCATCGGTGTAGCTGGTGATCGACACCAGTTGCGCAAACACCCGGTAACCCAGCGCTTTGACCTGTCGGCAATACGCCATGGCGGGGTGCATCTTTCCTTTTTTGAAAATGACCCGGATGCCGTCAAGACAGGATTCGGCGCAGGGGGCGATGTTTTCGATGGTGCAGGTGCCGTAATCGATCATGCCGACGACCATCGCCTGCTTGCGATCCAACCGGCCGTAGATCTTATCGGCTGACGCAGTATCGGGAAAAATGGTTCTGTCTTTATCAAACGGCCTTCTGTCATCGAGAAAACCAACCTCGATAACGTCAACGCCCGCGTCGGCGAGCCGTTCAAAGATCCCGACGATGTTCGCACGGCCGAAGCGCCAGTCGTTGACGTAGCCGCCGTCGCGCAGGGTGCAGTCGAGAAGCTGAATTCTGTTACCCATTTTTCGACCTGTCCTTTCTCAGTTTTTCAGACTTTGGATCGGGGCGGGGATGCGCCCGCCGCGGTGAATGAACTTCGCCGGTGAGATCGTGCTCACGGGCATCACCGGGCCGCCGCCGAGCAGGCCGCCGAAGTCGAGCTCGTCGCCCACCTGTTTGCCAATGGCGGGGATGACGCGCACGGCGGTGGTTTTGCTGTTGACCATGCCGATGGCGGCTTCGTCGGCGATGATGGCGGCGATGACCTCGGGGGAGGTGTCGCCGGGGATGTTGATCATATCCAGCCCGACCGAGCAAACGGCGGTCATGGCTTCAAGCCGTTCCATGGTCAGCGCGCCGCTGCGGGCGGCGGCGATCATGCCGGCGTCTTCGGTCACGGGGATGAACGCGCCGGACAGGCCGCCCACGTGGGAGGAGGCCATCACGCCGCCCTTTTTGACCGCGTCGTTGAGCAGCGCGAGCGCCGCCGTGGTGCCGTGGCAGCCGCATTGCTCCAGACCCATTTCTTCGAGGATGTGCGCCACGGAATCGCCCACCGCGGGCGTGGGGGCAAGGGACAGGTCGACGATGCCGAACGGCACGCCGAGGCGCTTGGAGGCCTGCTGCGCCACGAGCTGACCCATGCGGGTGATCTTGAAAGCGGTCTTTTTGATGGTGTCGGCCACGGCGGACAGGTCGCCGTCGGGGATTTTGGACAGCGCGTATTTGACCACGCCGGGGCCGGAAACGCCCACGTTGATCACGCAGTCGGGCTCGCCCACGCCGTGGAACGCGCCCGCCATAAACGGGTTGTCTTCCGGCGCGTTGCAGAACACGACCAGCTTGGCCGGGCCGATGCAGCCCCGGTCGGCTGTCGCCACGGCGGCCTCATGCACCACCTGCCCCATCAGGCGCACGGCGTCCATGTTGATGCCGGCCTTGGTGGAGCCGATGTTGACGCTCGAGCAGATATGTTCGGTTTCGGCCAGCGCCTGCGGAATGGAGCGGATGAGCGCTTCATCGCCGGGGGTGAAGCCCTTTTGCACCAGCGCGGAATAGCCGCCGATGAAGTTGACCCCGATGGTCTGCGCCGCGCGTTCAAGCGTGCGCGCAAATGCGGCCGGGTCGCCCTGACAGGCGGAAACCAGCATGGAGATCGGCGTGACGGAAACGCGCTTGTTGATGATGGGGATGCCGTATTCCCGTTCGATCTGTTCGCCGGTGAACACGAGCTTTTCCGCTTTGCGGGTGATTTTGTCGTAAACCTTGTCGCAGGAGGCCTTGACGTCGCCGCAGCAGCAGTCGAGCAGGGAAATGCCCATGGTGATGGTGCGGATGTCGAGGTGCTCCTCCTCGATCATGGCGATGGTTTCAAGAATGTCGGATGTGTTGATCATTGTTCTCTCACCTCAGATGCGGTGCATGGAATTGAAGATGTCTTCGTGCATCACGTGGATGCTCAGCGCCAGATCCTTGCCGGCGCCCTCTAATTTTTCGCTGAATTCGGTGAACGGCACCTGCATGTTGGCGGTGTCCACGAGCATGATCATGCAGAACATATCCTGCAAAATGGTCTGCGACACCTCCAGCACGTTGGCGTTGCATTCCGCGCAGAAGGTCGAGACCCTGGCGAGGATGCCGACCATATCTTTTCCGACCACGGTGATGACGGCTTTCATGTGTTCT
>CAMJHI010000067.1 GCA_946405475.1 uncultured Clostridia bacterium | reverse complement strand
TAAGTGAGCTGATAACCGGCCTTTTCCAGCCGGGAGGTCATGTTGTCGAACACGTCGCGTTCCACCTGCGCGCTGCCCCTGACGATGCCGATGCGCAGCGGCTGCAGATCGGTCTTTGTATCGGTTTTGCCGCAGGAAGCCAGACAAAACAGCACCGAGACCGCCAGCAGCAGGGAGAGAACTTTTTTCATGTTGAGCACGCCGCCCTTCTTATTGTTAATAGATTTTTTATTATCATACCACAATTACCCTTTCATTTCAAGAACCAACCGCTGTTTTTGCCCGCCCGGCAAATCGCAATTACCCCTTGAATTTTGCGCGGGGGTTGGGTATAATGAAACAACACAATATCCAAAAGGAAGGAAACCGATATGAAGGCTAACGAAAGCATCCCGAAATACAACGCCAAGGTGCGTGAATACACCAACTACGCGGCGCGGCAGGTCAAGGACGTGTGCAAAACCGTCGGCCCGCGCCCGGCCGGTGAAGAAAACGAAACCAAAACGCAGGAGCGCTTCGGCGAAGAGCTCAAAAAATATGCCGATACCGTCAGCGTCGAGCCGTTCGACCTGCACCCCAAGGCCTGGCTGGGCTGGGCGCCGGCGTTCGCCGTGATCATGATCATAGCCAACGTGCTGTTCTTTTTCGGCTTCGGCATCGTTTCGCTCGCGCTGGCGGCCGTCAGTCTGTTCTTTGTCGGCACCGAGTTTTTCCTGGGCGGCTCGACCCTCGACCCGTTTTTCAAAAAGGCCGAATCGCGCAACGTGATCGCCGTGCGCAAGGCGAAGGGCGAAACGAAACAGCGCGTGATCCTGTGCGGCCACGCGGATTCCTCGTATGAATGGCGGTTCAAGGTTGCGGGCGGCAAAAACCTGATCGCGTTGTTCCTTGTCGGCGTCATCCTCACCCTGGCCGCCGCGGTTTACAGCGTGGCGCGGGGCGGCCTGCTCAAGGCCCCCGAAAACGATCTTGTTGTGACCGTCGTCAGATTCGTTCTGCTCGCCTGGTGCGTGGAATTTCTGATCACGGCGTTTTTCATCAACTTCAAAACGCCCGTTGACGGCGCGAACGAGCTGACCGGCGCGCTGGCCTCCATGGCCGTGATGAAATACCTGAGCGACAACGACTTCCGCTTTGAGAACGTGGAAGTGTGCGCGGTGGTCGCGGGCGGCGCGGACGCCGGTCTGCGCGGCGCGAAAGCCCTTGTGAAGGCGCATAAAAGCGAGTGGAAGGATACCGAAACCGTGTTCATCAGCGTGGACGCGCTGCATGATTTCGACGCGTTCGCCGTCAACACCAAGGCCGATCCAAAAGCGAGCGCGCTGCTCAGACAGGCGGCGAAAAACGCGGAGATCGACCTGACCGAAAGAGCGTTCGCCGGTGATTCCGGCGTGATCGGCAAGGCGGGAGTTCCCTGCGCGACGCTGGCAGCGGGCAGCGCGGCGACGGCCAAGCTGTTCGGCACGAAGGCCGACAACGCCGAAAGCCTCAGCCTCAGAGCCATTGAGGGCGGCGTGAACGTGCTGCTCGAAACCGTGTTCCTGTGCGACGAGCAGACCCAAAACGCCTGATATTTTGTAAAAAAGGGGTTTACAAGTGATTGCCCCTGTGTTATAATGCACTTTGCACGCTCCCGTTCTCGGTTCGGGGAGAAAGCCAAAACGGCGTTCACCTACCCCCTACTGGGTCGGCGAGTGAATAATCAAATGAGGTGAAACATCATGACAGCAGCAGAAAAAACCGCCATTATTCAGGAGTATGCCACGCACGAAGGCGACACCGGTTCCCCCGAAGTGCAGATCGCCGTTCTCACCAAGAGAATCAACGACCTCACCGAGCACCTGAAGATCCACAAGAAGGACCATCATTCCCGCCGTGGTCTGCTCAAGATGGTCGGTCACAGACGCAACCTTCTGGCTTACCTGCAGAAAAACGACATTGAGCGTTATCGTGCCATCATCGCCAAGCTCAACATCCGTAAATAAGCTTGCCAAAAACGGGGCTGTCCTGAACGCGTTGTCAGAACAGCCCTCGTTCTGTGAATTTTGTCAATCGGGCAACTCGACTTTAGCGGTAAACAAAGCCTTTGAGCGAAGGGCTGGAAGCCTTTGTTTATTGCTAAAAGTCCGTTGCCGGAAATATAAAAAATAAAAGAGGTAACGAAATGACTTTCAAGACGTTTGAAAACTTCAAAACGTTCAAAACCGAGATCGCCGGTCGTCCGTTCGTGGTCGAGATCGGCAAAATGGCCGAGCTGGCCGGCGGCGCCTGCATGGTGCGCTACGGCGAAACCAACGTGCTTTGCACCGCGACCATGTCCGCCAAGCCCCGCGAAGGCGTGGATTTCTTCCCGCTTTCCGTCGACTTTGAAGAAAAGCTCTATTCCGTGGGCAAGATCCCCGGCTCGTTCCAGCGCCGTGAAGGCAGAGCCAGCGAAAAAGCGACCCTCGCCTCCCGCGTGATCGACCGCCCCATCCGTCCCCTGTTCCCGAAGGATATGCGCAACGACGTGGGCGTTGTGGCAACGGTGATGTCCGTTGACCCCGACTGCTCCCCCGAAATCGCCGCCATGCTCGGCGTTTCCATCGCCATTTCCATTTCCGAGATCCCGTGGGACGGCCCCATCGCCGGCAGCGTGGTCGGTCTGGTCGACGGCAAGTTCGTCATCAACCCCACCGCCGAAGAAAAAGAAAAGAGCGAAATGTACGTCACCGTGGCTTCCACGGCTGATCTGGTCGCCATGATCGAAGCCGCCGCGAAAGAAGTGAGCAACGACGACATGTTCGACGGCATCATGTTCGCCCACGAGGAAAATAAGCGGCTGGTCGAATTCATCAACAACATCAAGGCCGAATGCGGCAAAGAAAAGATCGAGTTCCCGTCCAACGACCCCGACCCCGAGATGTACGAAGAAATCAAAAGCTTCGCCATCGAGGATATCCGCGCCGCGCTCGACACCGACGACAAGCGCGTTCGTGACGAACGGCTCAAGCCCATCTACGAAGCGGTCCACGCCAAGTATGATGAAGTGTATCCCGACGATATCGCCAAGATCGACGACTGCCTGTACAAGACCCAGAAGTACGTCGTGCGCCGCTGGCTTCTCGACGACAACAAGCGCGTGGACGGCCGCGGCATCGACGAGATCCGTCCCCTCGCCGCCGAGATCGACCTGCTCGACCGTGCGCACGGCTCCGGCATGTTCACCAGAGGTCAGACCCAGGTGCTCACCGTGACCACCCTGGGCTCCATGAGCGACGCGCAGATGCTTGACGGCATCGACAACGAAGACACCAAGCGCTACATGCACCACTATAATTTCCCGTCCTACTCCGTCGGTGAGACCAGACCCTCCCGCGGCCCCGGCCGTCGTGAGATCGGTCACGGCGCGCTGGCCGAAAAGGCGCTGCTGCCGGTGATCCCGTCGGTGGAAGAATTCCCCTACGCCATCCGCCTTGTGTCCGAAGTGCTCTCCTCCAACGGCTCCACCTCGCAGGCGTCCATCTGCGGTTCGACCCTGTCGCTCATGGCGGCGGGCGTGCCGATCAAGGCGCCGGTCGCCGGTATCTCCTGCGGCCTTGTCACCGAGGGCGACCGCTTCATGACCATGGTCGACATTCAGGGTCTGGAAGATTTCTTCGGCGATATGGACTTCAAGGTCGGCGGCACGAAGAAGGGCATCACCGCCATTCAGATGGACCTGAAGGTGCACGGCCTCACCCCCGCCATCATCCGCGAAGCGCTTGACAAGACCTACAAAGCCCGCTGCGAGATCCTCGACGAGGTCATGCTGCCCTGCATCGCCGAGCCGCGCAAGGAACTGAGCAAGTACGCGCCCAAGATGGTGACCACCAAGATCCCGGTCGACAAGATCAGCGAAGTGATCGGCAAACAGGGCAAGGTCATTCAGAAGATCTGCGCCGAATGCAACTGCAAGGTCGACGTGGAAGAGGACGGCTCCGTGTTCATCTGCGCCATCGATCAGGAAGACGCCGAGCGCGCCCTGATGATGGTAAACACCATCGCCAACGACCCCGAGCCCGGCACGTTCTACAACGGCGTTGTGACCCGCATCATGGACTTCGGCGCGTTTGTTGAGATCGCCCCCGGCAAAGAAGGTCTGGTGCACATCAGCCGTCTGGACGTTCGCCACGTGGATAAGGTGGAAGACGTTGTCGCTGTGGGCGACGAAGTCATCGTGAAGGTGCTCGAGATCGACGATCAGGGCCGCCTGAATCTTTCCCGCCGCGACGCGCTGATCGAAATTGAAGGCAAAGTGCCCGAAAACACCATTCCCGACACCCCCCGCCGCCCCGCGCCCCGTCGTGACGGCAACAGAGGCGGCCGCGGCGGCCACAGAGGCGACCGCAGAAACCACGACTAAACAAATCAACTGATAGCGAAAAAGGCAAGCCGCCGCGCTTGCCTTTTCTGCTTTTTTATGCTATTTTGAATATATGCCGCAACAAGAGAGGTGCTGATATGAGTCGAACCAAACGCAACGGCAACGTCGAGATCCTGCGTTTTCTTTTCTGCCTGCTGATCGTGTTCCATCATTTTGAAAAGCCGGTGTTCGGCGGGGAGCTTTTCACCGCCGCCTATCTGGGCGTTGAATTCTTTTTCATCCTCACCGGCGTGTTCCTCGGCAAAAAGCTGAAGGCCGACCAAGAGAAAAACCCCGCGGAATCGTTCGGCGCGGCTGCCAAAGAAGGCGCGGAGCACGTCTGGCAGCGGATCTGCGGCATCTTCCCCTATTATTTCCTCGCCGCGGTCATCGGGCTGGCGGCGCGGCTGTTCGTCGGCATCAACAACCCGACGCCGTCGGAGCTGGTCACTTTTCTGGGCGATTTCGGGTTCGTGCAGCTTCTGGGGATCTCCTGCTTATCGACGACCGGCGTCATGTGGTACCTTTGCGCGCTGTTCTTCGCCCTGCTGCTGATCTATCCGTTCGTGCGCCAATACTATGACGGCTTCATCTACTCGTTCGCGCTGCTCTTTCCGCCGTTCATTATCGGCACGATGACAAAAAACACCGGCAATCTTGGCGCAATCAAGGAAAGCCTTTTGGGTGTTTTCAACATCGGCATTCTGCGCGCCGTCGCCATGATCAGCATCGGTCTGGTGGTCAACGAGCTGACCGACCGAATCAAGGCGCTGCCGGTCAACCGCCTCACCCGCGCGGTGTTCACCGCCTGCGAGTTGATCCTGTACCCCGTGATCTTTGCCTACCTCATTTTTGTGGGACGCTGCGGCTCGGATTACTGGATCGTGGTGCTCATGGCGCTCGTTCTCATCATCACCCTGAGCGAAAGAAGCATTTTCTTCGGCAAATTCGACAACCGCTTCGCCATGTTCCTGGGCAAAAGCAGCATGATCGTTTTCATGTGTCATTTCTTCTGGGTCAATTACATTAGCTTCTATCTCAAACGCCTGCCGGCTGCCCTGCCCAAAGGCAGGCCGACGGCGATCCTGCTCGGTCTTGCGCTCACGGCCATAACAAGCGTGATCGTTTATTTCGGCGGCAAGCTGCTGCGCTTTTTGTTCCGCAAAGTCAAAGCCGCGCTGTTCGCCCCGCCGAAAAACGCAGCCTGACCAAAAAACTCAACGCCCGAACGGACTATCCGCTCGGGCGTTTTTTTGCCTGTTTATTTGTGAAAGCTGCGGTAACCGATGGTTTTGTTGAGCAGGTCGTTGAGACCTTTGAGGAATTTGCCCAGCCGCACGCGGGATTCTTTTTCGGGCTCCGGCGGGCTGCGCAGGCCCATGTCGCACAGCGTGTCGTAGTATGCCGTGCGCACCCGTTCATCCTCCTGCGCGTTCACCACGGTGTTGTCCAGCATCCGCTGCGCTTCGTCGCGCGCCGCGTCGTAGCGGGCGAGCTGCTCGGGCGTGTAGGCGGAACGGTCGACCGAGCGGTCGTAGTTGATGAGATCGTTCTGCAAACTCTTGCCGTCGCGCCCGACGTTGAACTGCGGGAACGCGGGGTCGGAATACACGTCGGTGATGCGGTGGTCGAGCATCAGCGCCGTCGCCAGCTTCATCACCACGTCGTTGCGCCCCGTGCGCTCATGGTCGGCGTTATAGAAAAAGAAGGTGTGGTCGGGCAGCATCGCCGTGGAGCCGTCCACCTCGCGGTCGGGCGTGATGTGGTTGTGATGCGCCGGGTCGGCGCAGTTGCACCCGCCGAGCTTGTTGACGAATTTTTGCGTGTAACCGTCGGGCAGCGTCTGCCCCTTGGGCACAGAAGAAACGCCCATGCCGGTGGATTCGATCTGAATGATGCCGTCGGCGTTCACCTTGTCCCAACTGTCCACAAAGCAGTAAAGCGGGTAGCTGTAATCGACCACGTCGAACACGCCCACGCCCGCGTCGACCATTTTTTGAATGTTGGCGTTGGAATGGAGCTGCGCCTGATAATACCGGTCGGTCTGACGGCGAATGGCGGCGTTTTCCTCGCCGGAAAGCCACATTTCGCGGCAGGTCGGATAATCCTCGCTCGGCACGAGCGCCCACATGTTGGTCACGTTGCGGAACACGCCCTGCATCAGGCCGCTGATGACCTTATCGACGAGACGGTGCAGCACGGAATCCGGCACCAGACGGATGAGGACGTTGATGAGATTGCCCGTGACCTCATCCTCGGTGAGCAGGGGGAACATGGTTTCATACACCATTTTGCCGGAGGTGCTGAGGTTGTTTTTGAACAGGTCGCCGATGATATTCGAGCCGTTGAGCGCCGGGATGATGTAGACCACGCGGTCAAGGCTTTCGATCACGTCGGGGTGATATTCCAGCAGCCCGTTGGCCACGGTGCCGCCCAGGCTGATGGGCGCTAAATTGACCTTGTCGTGCCCCGTTTCGCGCTTGACCTGCTCGATGAAAGCGTACAGTTCGTCGCAGATCTCGATGTTGTTGCCGAAGGAATTGTAGGCGAAATAATACAGGTGATCCTCCCCCGCCTCGGCGGTATAGGTCTGCAGCGGGATGTTATTGTAAATGTAGTCTTTTTCTTCCTGCGAGCAGCGGGCAAGGCTGTAAGGGTATTTGACGGTCTTTACGTTGTAGATGGGCTTGCCGTTTTCGTCGCAGCGGTTCCATTTGACCAGCTCCGCCACGACCTTTTCCGCCTTGCTTGTCAGGCCGAGATCGTGCTGCGTGATGAGCATGAGCAGCAGCGGGAACAAAAGCTGTTTGATCGCGTAATCCGTGTCGAAATACAGCGGCCAGCCGGTGATGGTTTTGCCCTTGGCGTCCACCAAAGGCTGATCGTTTTCATCGCACACAAAGGTCTGCGACTGACCGATGCCGTGCAGAATGATGGACGGCGTGTGGCCGCACGCGCCCTTGCAGGCGGTGTAGCAACCGTTTTCGTCGGGTCGGTCGCCGGTCGTTTGTTGCTGCGCCAGCGCCGCCGTGCCGGTCGACACAAGCAGGCAGAGGCAGAGCAAAAGCGAAAGGATGCGTTTGACGTTGGTTTTCACGGGTTTCATCTCCTGATCGTTATTCGTCGGTTAGCGGATGGTGGTGAACTGCGGATGCGCCGGGTCGGTGAACACGTCTTTGTAGTCTTCATCGGCCAGCAGCCATTCCGCCGTTTCCAGCACCGGGCGGCAGTTCTGCACGAAGTCGTGCGCCTGATTGGCAAAGTACCACGTCGTATCCGGCGCAAGGCCCGTGGAAGCGTCCACCGTGCCGTTGGGCGAAGCGTGGGTGTGCCCGTTGGGGCACACGCCGAAGGCGGGCAGCTTTTTGCCCAGCGGCGCAAAGGTCGCCCCCATGGAAGCGGAGGCGGAATGCACGATGTGGTCGGAATCGAGCCTGTCGCTCTGACAAAGCTCAAAGATGCGCAGCCCGTGGCAGCAGATGGTGTCGAAGATCACGCCTTTTTTCTGCTCCCGTCTGACGGTCTGAGCAAAGTCGCGGCGGTAACTGTAGACTTCGTCCGCCTGTTCCTTCAGCTTTTTGTGCGGTTCGTCCGACAGATAGCGCAGGCTCAGCGTCGGATATTCCGCGCAGGGCACGGCGCCCCACATGGTCACGCAGTTTTTGAGCACGCCGTCGAGCACGGCGCGCAGCACCGTTTTGAGCGTGTGATAAGCCGTTTTTTTCGAGAACGGGCGCAGGCATTTGTCGATCATGTCGCAAACGTCCGACCGGAACAGGAACGAGATGACCTCGCGGTAATTTTCATAATCCAGCCGGTCCGCGAGCATATCGGCGATGGCCTGCGAGCCGTCATAAGCGGGCACGATGGCCACCACGCGGTTGATATCGTTATCGTCGCCGTACTTGCCCAGATAGGCCGCCGCCACGGTGCCGCCCAGACTGATGGGCGCCAGATTGACCTTGTCGTGCCCCGTTTTTTGTTTGACCACCTGAATGTAGGCGCGCAGATCGTCGACGATCTTCATGGTTTCGCCGAAGGAATTGTAGGTGAAAAACCACAGATGGTCGGGCCCGATTTTGTCTTCAAGCGTCGGCACGGGCACCATGCGGTAGATATAGCGCCGCTGCTCTTCGCTGCATTCCGCCAGCGAGCCGGGGTAAGTGAGCGCGCGTACGTCGTAAAGCGGCGTGCCGTCGGGGCGGTTGAACAGCACGTCAAGCTGTTTGGTGACCGCCTTGGCCATTTTTTGCGGCAGCCCCGCATCCTGCCGGGTGAGAACGGCGGCGAGCACGTTGGGCGCGATCGCTTTGATCACCGCCTTCACGTCAAACCCGCCGAACGGCCAGACGATCCGCTCGATCTCGCCGTTTTTGTTGAAAAGCGCGGTTTGAGACTGCCCGATCCCGGGCACGATCACCGTGGGAACGTGAGCGCAGGAGCATTTTTTCGCCATCGTTTTTCACACCTTTGCCGGAATATACTGAATCTATTGTATTTTATCACAGGATCGGAACACAATCAAGGAATGAAACCGTAGAATTCGGCGGCGTTTTCTTGGTCATTCCTACAGTATTTTTTATTTACAAAAGAACGGTTGATTTTTAGCCGTCTTTTTGATAAAATGCATAATGGTTATTTATATGAAGCATTCCCGTTCAACCGGGCGCTAACCGCGCCGTGATTTTTCTCTTCGCGCCAATCAATTGGGGGGAACAAAGCATGACAACGGCATCCTTTCTGGCGGTGTTCATGGCTCTGGCGCGCCGGGGCAGGCTTTTGCTGCTGCCGCTGACCGCGCTGGTGCTGGTGCTTTCCGGCTTTTTCGAGCTGGCCTCTCTGGGCGCGCGCCCGCCCGAGGTGAGTAAGACCCTGCTGCTCAACGATCAGGCGTGGGAAGCCTCGCAGGGCGTCACGACCGACGGCGAGAATTTTTATTTCAGCTGCAAATTCGGTCTGATCAAAACCAAAGCCGATTGCAAAACCGTTCTGGCGCGCAGCGCCGACGCCATTCCGAAAGAGCTGCAGGCCATCGGCGTGAGCCACATCGGCGGCATCAGCCATTACGGCGGCAAGCTCTACTGCGCCGCGGAGGACAGCAAAGTGTTCGAGCACCCTTACGTGCTGGTGTTCGACGCACAAACGCTGCAATACGCGGGCGAATATTACGAAATGGACCCCGC
>CAMJHI010000066.1 GCA_946405475.1 uncultured Clostridia bacterium | reverse complement strand
TGCCGGGTCGGTCGGCGCTTTTGTCTTCGACAAAGGTGTCCACCGGACACCCGCGTTCTCCCCTGCCGGGTCGGTCGGCGCTTTTGTCTTCGACAAAGGTGTCCACCGGACACCCGCGTTCTCCCCTGCCGGGTCGGTCGGCGCTTTTGTCTTCGACAAAGGTGTCCACCGGACACCCGCGCCCCTTGCACAGGGGAGGCGTTTGGGCTTCTTTGTTAGGGGGACGGTCGAGTCAGATGATAAAAATACGATCGGAGCGCAGCGACCCGCCATTTCGCCTTTCGCCTTTCGCATTCCGCTTTGACAATACCCTCAATGAGGGAGGCTCATACGGCACGCAAGAATGCGCGCCCTACGGCTGACCCGAGCCACTGATTATGACAAAACGCTATCGGCTATCAGCTATCGGCTCTATCCGCTCGCACAGCCGCTGCATATCCTCCGGCAGCGGGGCGGTGAAGGTCATTTCTTCGCCGGTGACAGGGTGAGTGAGGATCAATTTGCCGCAATGCAGGGCGTGACGGCTGATTTTTTCCGTGCTGCCGCCGTACATCTCGTCCCCCGCCAGCGGTGCGCCGAGCGACGCGAAATGCACCCGGATCTGATGCGTGCGGCCGGTTTCAAGCGTGATATGCAGCAGCGTCAGCCCGTCGCGGCTGCCCAGCGCCGTCCAGTGGGTCACGGCGGTTTCGCCGCCCTCGCCCACGGTGCGCAGGGTCTTCATCGGGTCGGGGCGGATGATCGGCGCGTCGATGGTACCGCTGCCCGTGAACGTGCCCTGCACGACGGCGGTGTATTCCTTTTCAAAATGGCCGCTGAGTCGGGCGGCGGCGTGCTTGTTGAGCGAACACACCACCAGCCCCGAGGTGTTTTTATCCAGCCGCCCGGCGGCGCGGAACACGCAGGGTCTCCCCCGCTCGGTCAGGTAATACGCCACGGCGTTGGCAAGCGTGTCGCCCTGATGGTTGTGCGTGGGGTGCATGGCCAGTCCCGCGGGCTTGTTGAGCACGAGAATGTCGTCATCCTCATACACCACGTCAAAGGCCGCCTGCATCGGTTCCACGCTGGCTTCCCCGTCAAGCGGCACGTGCACGGTGACGGTCTGCCCCGCTTTGAGCCGGTCAATGGTGCGCACGGGCACGCCGTTGGCGAGCACCGAGCCCGGAGTATGCCGGAGCGTGCGAACAAGGCGGTAGGAGATTCCCGCCGCCTCGCGCAAAAATTTAACTGTTTTTTCGCCGTCGTATTCCTTCGGCACTTCAAAGGTCAGGGTGCGTTTCATTCGATCATTCCGTTTCTTCCGCTTTCGTCTGTTCCGTGAAAACGAATTGCTCGCCGTTCATTTCGCATTGATAAGCCTTGCCCTGCGTGACCTTGCCCTCGAGCATCTGTTCGGAGAGCAGATCCTCGATCCTGCTCTGGATCGCGCGGCGCAGCGGACGCGCGCCGTAGACGGGGTCGAAGCCCGCGTCGGCGATTCTGGCAACGGCTTCGTCGCTGAAGGTCAGGTCAACGCCCAGCGCCTTCACGCGCTCGGCAAGGTTTGCCAGAAGCCGCGCGGCGATCTCGCGGATATCCTCCTGCGTGAGCTTGCGGAACACGATGATATCGTCCACGCGGTTGAGGAATTCGGGGCGGAAGGTGTTTTTCAGTTCGCCCATGACGCTTTCTTTGATTTTTTCATCGCTCAGGCCGCTGCCGTCGCCCTCGCCGAAGCCAAGGGAAGAACCGCTGCCGGCGATGAGCTTCGCGCCGACGTTGGAGGTCATGATGATGATGCAGTTTTTGAAATCGACCTTGCGCCCCTGCGAATCGGTCAGGATACCGTCGTCGAGGATTTGCAGCATCATGTTGAACACGTCGGGATGCGCCTTTTCGATCTCGTCAAACAGGATCACGGAATAGGGCTTGCGGCGCACCTTTTCGGTGAGCTGGCCGCCCTCTTCATAGCCGACGTAGCCGGGGGGCGAGCCGACCAGGCGGGACACCGTGTGCTTTTCCATATATTCGGACATATCCAGCCGGATCATGGCGTTTTCATCGCCGAAGAGCGAGGCGGCAAGCGCCTTGCACAGTTCGGTCTTGCCCACGCCCGTGGGGCCGAGGAAGATGAACGAGCCGGTGGGACGTTTGGGGTCCTTCAGCCCGACGCGGCTGCGGCGGATGGCGCGGGAAACCGCTTTGACGGCTTCATCCTGCCCGACGATGCGGCGGTGAAGCTCCTCTTCCATGTGCAGCAGGCGTTCGCTTTCCTCCTGCGTCAGCTCGACCACGGGGATCGACGTCCAGCCGGAAACGATCTCGGCGATCTCGTCGGCGGTCACTTCGCCCGCCATGCCGGAGCTGCGCTGCTGCCACGCGGCCTTTTCTTCCTTGAGCGTTTTTTCCATGTCGCGCTTTTCGTCGCGCAATTTGGCGGCCAGTTCAAAATCCTGCGCCGCCACGGCGCTGGCCATTTCATCCTCGACCGCTTTGATCTTGCCCTCCAGCTCTTTCAGCTCGGGCGGCGTGGAAAACGCGCGCAGCCGCACCTTGGAGGCGGCCTCGTCGACTAAGTCGATGGCCTTGTCGGGCAGGAAACGGTCGCCGATGTAGCGCACCGACATTTTGACGGCGGCCTCCAGCGCTTCGTCGGTGATGCGCACCTTGTGATGCGCCTCATATTTGTCGCGCAGACCGTGGAGGATCTGCAGCGCCTCTTCTTCGCTGGGTTCGCCCACCGTCACGGGCTGGAATCTGCGTTCCAGCGCGGCGTCCTTTTCGATGTGCTTGCGGTATTCGTCGAGCGTGGTCGCGCCGATGACCTGCAATTCACCGCGCGCAAGCGAGGGCTTGAGGATGTTCGCGGCGTCCACCGCGCCCTCCGCCGCGCCCGCGCCGATGAGGGTGTGGATCTCGTCGATGAACAAAATCACGTCGCCGCTCTTCGTCACTTCTTCCAGCGCGGTCTTGATGCGTTCCTCAAAGTCGCCGCGGTATTTCGTGCCGGCGACCATGCCGGTCAGATCCAGCGAAACCAGCCGCTTGCCGCTGATCGTGTCGGGCACCTCGCCCGCCGCGATCTTCAGCGCAAGGCCTTCCGCAATGGCGGTTTTGCCCACGCCCGGCTCGCCGATGAGGCAGGGGTTGTTTTTGGTGCGGCGGCTGAGGATCTGGATGACGCGCTCGATCTCTTTTTCGCGCCCGATCACGGGGTCGATCTTGCTTTGCCGCGCCAGATCGGTCAGGTCGCGGCCGAACTGATCGAGCGTGGGGGTCTTGCTGCTGCCGTTGGGCTGACCGCCCGGCTGCCCGGCTTTCTGGCTGCCGGGGGCCGTGTTCAGGCTCTTGACCGTGTCGCTGAGTATTTCGGAGGGCGACGCGCCGAGGCGTTCGAGAATATTGATCGCCACGTTTGAGCCTTCCTTGAGCAGGGAGATGAGCAGGTGCTCGGTGCCGGTGTAGGCATGCCCCATGGAACGGGCCGCTTCGAGCGCAAGCTCGATGATATATTTCAGCCTGGGGGTAAAATCCGTGGGCGAGAGCACGGTGGGCGTGCCGACGCCAACGGTCGATTTCAGCACGTTTTCCACCGCGTTGGCGGTCACGCCCCGGCCGTTCAGCGCCGCCGAGGCGACGCCGCCTTCGACCCTGAGCAGACCGACGAGCAGGTGTTCGCTGCCCACGTAGGTGTGCCCCATGTTTTCGGCGGTTTCAATGGCGCCGTTCAGGGCTTCGTTGGCTTTTTCGGTGAAACCAGTAAAGCTATACATCATTCATTCACTCCTTTAAGTGCGACCGCCGGAATGATCAGCGGCCGTGGGATTCGTTCTTTTTGTTTCGTTTCTTTCCTTTTATTATGCCAGTGCTTCCCGGACGGCCGCGGCGCGCAAAGCGTCCCGCTCGGCCGGTTCCAGATTTTTGCCCTCGCGGGCGTTGATGGTGGCGGGCTGCAGGTCGGCGAACAGTTCGCCGATTTTTTCCAGCCTCACGTCAAACAGCCCCTGCGCCGCGCCCATGCGAACGAGCGACGCCAGATTCATGAATTCCTCACAGCTGAGCAGGCGGGCGGATCTGAGCGTGCCCCACGCGCGGTAGATCTTATCCTCCCACGCGGGGTTCTTCAGCATGCGGTCGCGCATGCTCAATTCCTGCGACACCAGCTGCTGGGTGATGGATTTGAGGTTGTCGATGGCGGTCTTTTCGCTGATGCCCAGCGTGACCTGATTGCTCAACTGATACATATCGCCCACGGGCGAAGAGCCTTCGCCGTAGCAGCCGCGGATGATCAGCCCGAGCTTGGCGACCGTGGCGGAGATCCTGGCGATCTGCCCGCTGCGGCCGAGCCCCGGCAGGTGCAGCATAACGGACGCGCGCATGGCGGTGCCGAGGTTGGTGGGGCACTGCGTGAGGTAACCGATGCGCTCGTCAAACGCCAGCGGCAGATGCGCGGCCAGCGCGTTGTCGATCTTGTCGGCGCGTTCAAAGGCGGAATCCAGCGCAAGGCCGGGTTCCATGACCTGAATGCGGACGTGATCCTCTTCGCACAGCATGATGCTCACCGATTCGTCGTCGCTGAGCAGCAGCGCGTGCCCGGCGGCGCCGCTTGTGAATTCGGGGCTGATGAGGTGCCGTTCGGCCAGCGAGATCGTCTGCGCGCGGCTGAGCGAGTTCATTTCGATGTAGCTCAGCTCATCCTCGGTTTTGCCCAGCAGGGCGTCGCGCACCAGCTCATTCACCTGCTTTTTGCCGGCGGCGTCGAGCTTGGCCGGGAACGGGTATTCTTCCAGATTTCGCGCCAGACGCACGCGGGTGCTGACGACGACTTCGCTTTTATCTCCGCTCTTTTTATACCACTTACTCATGGTTCTCGCTCCTTTCTCAGCCGTTTTCCAGCGCTTTGATCTCATCGCGCAGCTTGGCGGCCTGTTCAAATTCCTGCGCCTGAACGGCCTGGTCGAGCTTGGTTTTCAGCAGCTCGATCTTTTCCTCTTTGGTCGGCTCCGGCTTAACCTCGGGCTTGACGTCAATGTGCTTGCCGCTGTGCATGACCCGGCCGTGGATGCGTTCGAGCGAGGGCTTGAGCTTGTCGTAGAAGGTACGGTAGCATTCGGCACAGCCCAGACGGCTTTCCCGCACGATATCCTGGAACGAGTTGCCGCATCTGGGGCAGCGGGTCACCGTGGCGGCGCCGAGGGGCTTGCGGCTCATGTCGCCGAGCAGGTCGCCGAAAAAGTCGCTCAGACTCAGCGGCGCAAAGCCGGAAAACATGTCGGTGTAGCCAAGCTCATTGGCACAGGCCGAGCAAAGGTGATGTTCGGTGGTTTCTCCGTTCACCACGCGCTTGATGTGGGTGGTCGCTTCCGACCGGTTGCAGTTTTCACATAACATAATCAATTCCTCCTGTCCTTTTCCTTTATTGTAAGGTATGCATTAACATTTGTTTGAGCAGCGCGGCGCGTACTTCGTTGCGCTGCTGCGGGGTCAGGCCGTGGTAGCAGTTGTCCGCCATGGCCGCCAGCATGATTTTGGCGCTTTCGACCGGCAGGATCGAGGCCTGCGCGAGGTTGACCACATGCGCCTTGGCGCTTTTTTCATCGATCGCGTCGCCGATGGCGTTCACGGCGTGCATCACCACGGCGTTGGGCGAGGAATAATTGGCGCGGGTGATGCGGATATATCCGCCGCCGCCCCGACGGCTTTCGACGATGTAGCCGTGTTCCGGCGTGAAGCGGGAGGCGATGACGTAGTTGATCTGACTCGGTACGCAGCCGATCATCTGCGCCAGATCGTTTCGCTTCATCTCGGCGCTGCCGCCGTCCTGCTCGATCATATCCAGAATGAGCTGGGCGATATGATTGCTGATGTTCATTTGGCTCACCTCGGTTTGACTTTGACTATCTTTGACCATAGTCTACCGCAAGTTTGACCATTCGTCAAAGGTCAAAAAAGGTCAAACTCAAAACAAAACCGTTTGATTTTTCAAAATAGCTCCTGTTTTCTTGAATTTTCATTGATTTTCTTGAATTTTCATATCAATTCAAAAAGAATCAAAGCCGCATCGAAAGGCTCGACGCGGCTTTCAACAGGAGTTATTATCGTCAAATGGTCAAAGGCTTATTCGGCGTAAATGCCTCTTTTTTTGAACAGCACCACCACGCCGAGCGAAAGCAGGAGCGTGACGGCGGCGGCGCCCGCGGCGGTGACGGAAACGCCGGTGTCGGGGCTGGTGAGGTCGTTGTTCTGCGCGGGGGGCTGCGCGTTGTCGTCAGCCGGTTCGACCGGTCCGGCCGTCGGCTTATCATGGCTGCCGAACAGCAGGCTGTTCACCCAGTTGATCAGTTCGCTCGACGTCACAGCGTTGATGACGTGGTCATAGTCGAGCCCGAGCGCCGCAAACTTTTCATACAGTGCGTCGGCGTAGGCGGCCATGTCGGTGAAATCCTCCACGCGCGGCAGGCCGATGGCCTCGTTGATGTCGTTGAGGGCGTCCCTGATCTGGCCGAGATCGGCCGAGCCGAGCAACCGGATGATCGCGGCGACCACGTCGGCCTTGTCCGGTTCATCTTCGGCGGGGCGGCTGCTTTCCTCGACCGGCGCAGGCGCGGAGCTTTCCTCTTCCGGCGCGGCGAAAGCGCCGAACGTCAGGCTCAGGCAGAGCACGAGAGCCAGCAGAACGCTCAACAGTTTCTTAGTGTTCATACGGTTCTTCCTTCCTTTTTGCTGCATGATTCTTCGTCTTTCGACACTTGCATGCTACCATGCTTTCACGACACGGTCAAGGCAAAAAGATTGGCAGAACCGGCAGGAAAATCCAACGGTTTTCGTTGACATTTGCGCGCGGCGGGGCTATGATGAAAGCAATTCAGATGAAACGGCGGTGTTTTTGATGTGTAAAAAAGGTGACAGCTACGACCCGAAGGATTTTGTGCAGATCCCGCTCGAACCCAAAGAGGACGGACTGATCCGCGTGTTTTCGTTCAACCTGCGCTGTGCCGATGTCAACGGCGTGCCCATGCCGGAGCGCTGCGAGCTGGCGGTGCGGTTTTTGCGGCAGGAGCAGGCGGCGGCCGACGTCATCGGCGTGCAGGAAGCCACGCCCGATTGGATGCGGGTGCTCACCGCAGGGCTGCCGGATTATGATTACGTCGGCGTCGGGCGCGACAACGGCAGCGACAAGGGCGAGTATTCCGCCGTGTTTTGCAAAAAAGACAAGTATCGGGTGCTCGACAGCGGCACGTTCTGGCTGAGCGAAACGCCGGAGGTGCCCTCCAAGGGCTGGGACGCCGCCTGCACCCGCATTTGCTCCTACGCGCTGCTGGAGGATAAGCAGACGGGCGCGCGGTTCGCCCACGCCAATTCTCATTTCGATCACGTGGGCGAGGTCGCCCAGCAAAAGGAAGCAGAACAGGTGTCGGCCTTTGTACGCGACAAATTTGCCGACGTGCCCCGCGTGTTCACGGCGGATATGAACGTTCTGCCCACCAGCGAGCCGTACCGCATCATGACCGCCTCCCTGCGCGACGCGGCCGTGACTTGTGCCGACAGCGTGAAGCGCGGCACCTTCCACAACGCCCACCCGGACAAAATCACGGACAGCACCATCGACTACGTGCTGTATGCCGGCGCGTGGGAGCCGGTGCATTTCCGCACCGTCACGGTCGGGATCGACGACCGCTTTGTGTCCGACCACTTCCCCGTCTACGCCGATATGAAGCTGAAATAAGGTGGCCGGGCGCAGACGATCCCTATAATAAAAAAGCCTTTTCCTTTGCGTTACGCATTGGAAAAGGCTTTTGTCATTTTCTGTTATTCCGTTTTCAGGGCGCGCATGGCGTTGAGGATGACGAGCATGGTCACGCCCACGTCGGCAAACACCGCCAGCCCCATGGGCGCGAGCCCGAACAGGCCGAGCGCCATGACGACGAATTTGACCAGCAGTGAAAAAGCGATGTTCTGCCGCACGATGCCCATGGTGCGTCTGGCCAGACGCCGGCCGAGCACCAGCTTTTGCGGGTTATCGTCCATCAGCACCGCGTCCGCCGCCTCAATGGCCGCATCCGACCCGACGCCGCCCATGGCCACGCCGAGGTCGGCGCGCGCAAGCACCGGCGCGTCGTTGATGCCGTCGCCCACAAAGGCGAGGGTCGCGCCGCTTTCCTGTTCGGCCAGCAAGCTTTCCAGCCGTGTCACTTTATCGGCAGGCAGCAGCTTGGCGTAGACTTCATCGAGCCCCAATTCCCTGCCGACCGCCTGACCGATGGGTTCCGCGTCGCCCGTGAGCATCACCGTCTTTTTGACGCCATCGTTTTTCAGCGCCGTGAGCGCCGCCTTGCTTTCGGGCTTGATCTCATCCGACACGACGATGTGCCCGGCGTAAACGCCGTCCACCGCCACGTGGACCGTGGTGCCGACCAGATGACAGGGCAGCCACGGCAGGCCGAGCTCTTCCATGAGCTTGTCGTTGCCCACGCACACCGTTTTGCCGCCGACCGTACCCTTCACGCCGCGGCCGACGAGCTCTTGAATCTCCTCGACCGCCAGGTCTTCGACCGGGCAGGCCGAAACAATCGACCGCGCCACGGGATGATTGGAGGCGCTCTCCACCGCCGAGGCAAGCCGCAGCAGCTCCTGCTCATCGAATTCATCAGCGTGGACGGCGGTGACGTGGAACACGCCTTTGGTGAGCGTGCCGGTTTTGTCGAACACCACCGTTTTGGTTTTGGCCAGCGCGTCGAGCGCGCCGCTGCCCTTGAGCAGAATGCCGCGCTTCGCCGCCGCGCCAAGGCCGCAAAAGAAGGTCAGCGGCACGGAAATGACCAGACTGCACGGGCAGGAAACGACCAGAAACACGCACGCGCGGTTGAACCATTCGGCAAAATCATGCGTGATGACGCCCGGCACAACGGCCAGCAGCACGGCAAAGCCGACCACGCACGGCGTATAGATTTTGGAAAAGCGGCGGATGAAGGCCTCGCTCTTCGTCTTTTTGCTTTCGGCGTTCTGCACCAGCTCCAGCACCTTGCTGACGGTGGATTGACCGAACGCCTTGGTGACCTGCACGCGGATCAGCCCGCTGAGGTTGACGCAGCCGCTGAGCACGTCGTCACCGGCTTCGACCGAAGCGGGCAGCGCTTCGCCGGTGAGCGCCGCGGTGTCGACGGTGGAAACGCCGGAGAGCACCACGCCGTCAAGCGGAACGCGTTCGCCGGGTCTGATCTCGATGATCTCGCCGATCGCCACCGTTTCCGGGTCGACCGTTTCCGTTTGCTCCCCGCGCACGACGCGCGCCGTGTCCGGGCGGATATCCATCATTTCTTCGATCGACCTGCGGCTTTTGCCCACGGCGTAGCCTTCAAACAGTTCGCCGATCTGAAACAGGAACATGACCAGCACGGCTTCTTTATAATCGCCCAGCACCATCGCGCCGGCGGAAGCTACGCACATCAGAAAGTTTTCGTCGAACACCTCGCCGTGCCGGATGTTTTCAAAGGCTTCCCGATAGGTTTCATACGAGATCAGCAGATAGGGCGTCAGCCACACCAGCAGCTCGCCCCACCGGGGCAGGGCCAAAAAATGCGTCAGCAGCAGCGCCGCCGCGGCCAGCACCGCC
>CAMJHI010000065.1 GCA_946405475.1 uncultured Clostridia bacterium | reverse complement strand
ACCGCTGGTTTGAAACCTTTGACCCCGCTTATAAAAAGGTGAATTACGAGTTCGGCTTCGGCCTCTCTTATACCGATTTTACGATCGAAACGAAAAACTTTGCTTATCAAAACGGCACGGTTTCGGTCGACGCCGTTGTCACCAACACCGGCCGCGTTTCCGGCAAGGAGGTGGCGCAGCTGTACGCTGCCGCGCCGCAGGGCGCGCTGGGCAAGGCTGCGAAGGTGCTTTGCGATTACGGCAAGACCAAGACCCTTGCGCCCGGCGAATCCCAGACGCTGACGCTGACCGCCCGCATGGCGGATCTGGCCTCCTTCGACGATCTCGGCAAAACCGGCAATCGCTCCTGCTACGTGCTGGAAGCAGGCGATTACGGCTTCTTTGTGGGCAATTCCGTTCGTCACGTCGCGCCCGCAGGCACGGCGACGGTAGAAACAAACACCGTGACGCAGCGGCTTTCCTCACTCTGTCCCACGAACCTTGAAAAGCGCCTGCTGGCTGACGGCAGCTATGAAACGCTGCCGGTGCGCGATAAGGCGCAGCATTACGTTCACACGGAAACGCCGAAGCCAAACGTCGCCCAAAGCAAAGCGCTTGTCGGACATCGGCTCTCCGAGGTCGTGTTCGGCGCGATGACGATGGAGGACTATCTGGCGCAGTGGAGCGATCAAGAGCTGGCCACGTTCTTCGTGTCCTATGAACAGAATCAGGTCGGCTGCAGCGACGAGCTGTGCGTGAAATACGGGCTCAATCGCTTTTCGCAGGGCGACGGCGGCACGGGGCTTTGCTTTATGGGCACGGTCTATCCCTGCAACGCGATCCTGGCCTCCACCTGGAACGACGCGCTGATCGAGGCGTTCGGCCTGCTGCTGGGCACGGAGCTTTACCGCAACAACGTCGGCATGTGGCTGGGGCCGCCCGTCAACATGCGCCGCAATCCGCTGGCCGGACGGAATCTGGAATACTATTCCGAGGATCCTTACGTCACGGGCCGCATGGCGACCATCATCATCAAGGCCGTGCAGCGCAACGGCGTGCCCGTTTGCATCAAGCACCTGATCTGCAACGAAAAGGAAGCGGGCAAGATCTGGAGCGACTCGCAGGTTTCCGAGCGCGCGCTGCGCGAAATATACCTCAAGCCCTTTGAAATGGGCATCAGAGAGGGGCACGCCGAAGGCATCATGACCTCCTACAACGTCATGAACGGCCTGCCCACCTCCGAAAACGCGGATCTGCTGCGGGGCATCATCCGCGGCGAGTGGGGCTATCAGGGCTTCATCACCACCGATTGGGGCAACTGCAAAAATCAGGTGCGCGAGATCAACGCCTCCAATAACGTCCACACGCCTTACGATCACTGTGATCTGAACGTGATCCTGGAAGCCATCGACCGCGGCGAGATCACCCGCGCGACGCTCGAAGAGGGCGCGGCGCAGATCCTCTGGACGCTGGTGCGCACCCCGCGCTATTACCGGGCCAACGCCTGCCCGCTGGCGAATCACCACTATGATGAATTCGGGCGCTGCACCGTCTGCCACAGCCCCGACCCGGCGGTCAGAAAAGACCTTGCCAGGCGCCTTTCCCAACTGGCGCCGGAGGCGGGGATCGACGCAAACCGACCGGTGCGTTTCGCCTATCCGAGCGCCACGGATTTCATCGGCCGCAACACGGAACGCTTCTGCGGGTCGTTCATGGCGCTGGTGAAATGGCTCTTCAACCTGTTCGTTCAGGCCGTCGGCCTCTTCAGATGACCGCATAATGAAGCGGCAGGAAACCGGAAACGTCCGATTTCCTGCCGCTTTTTCTTTCCATGATTCAGAACAGACGCAGCAGCCGGTCAAACAGGTCTGCTCCCGCGCTCCGGATCACGGCCGCAACGTTTTGCAGCACGTGGATGAGCGAGTGGATCAGTTCCCTGACCTGCCCCCACAGGTTCTGTTCAAACGCCTGACCGCAGGCGGGGCAATAATCCTTGTAGTTGAGCCCGAACCCTCTCTGCAGCGCGATCTCGTCGGCAAACTGATAATCTTCGGTGATCGCGGGCACGTCGACCGGCAGCCTGCCCGTGATGCTTTCCCCGTTGGCAAACATCATATAAACAGCCGCCGGGATGCACGGGCCGTACTGCGGCACGTCGCGCTCAAATTCGCGGGGATCCTCGCTCATGCCCTTGTCGGACCAGCAGAGCATCACCGCATCGGCGTCGGGGAATCTGACGCTGTCGTAGGGGAGCCGCGCGCTGAGAACGATGAATTTGGCGCCGCACCGGTGCGCCAGCCCGATCATCTGATCGATGCCCGCAGCTCGTGCGCCGGCCGGTTGAGCCGGGTCAAGCCCCGCCGCGTTCGACAGCTCCGAAATGGCAATGACAACGTCGGCCTGCGCGATTTGCGCCGCGATGGTTTGCACGGGCGTGTTGCCGTAACAGCCGATGGTCACCTCAGTGCCTTCGGGGATCAGCGAGCGCTCCTGCGCAAGATTTCTGCCGTATTCGACGGAAAGCAGCTCGTTGGCATAGGCGGTCAGGATCAGCACTTTTTTGTTTTTCTCCCGGAGCGGAAGCAGATCCTGCTCGTTTTTCGTCAGCGTAATGGAACGCTTGGCCAATTCAAATTCCTCGTCGTGGTGCGCCTGAGAACCGACGGTAGCGACCGCCGTTCTGATCCTTGCGTCAAGGTCGCCCGTTTCATAGGTCTTGAGCAGACCGTGCTTGCTTTTTAGCTTCAGAATGCGGCGCACGGAGTCGTTCACGTTTTCCATGGGGATGGCGCCGCTGTCCGTCAGCGCCGTGACGTCGGCGATCAGCTGTTCCAGATCTTCAATGCCTGCCAGGGAATACGGGGCGCTCGGCATCAGCAGCATGTCGACCCCCGCCTTGATGGCGAGCTTCACAGCGTCGAGCCTGTCAAAATGCTTGTCGATCGCGTCCATGTTCATCGCGTCCGTCACAATGATCCCGTTGTAGCCCATGTCGCGGCGCAGCACGCCGGTCATGATCGCTTCGGAAAGCGTGGCCGGCAGATAAATGTCTTCTCCCGTGGCTTTGGAACGGTAGGTGGTGCTGTCGATGTTCGGGTATTGGATATGTGCCGTCATGATCATTTCGGCGCCGGCTTTGATCCCCGCTTCAAACGGGATCAGCTCGTTTTGCTGCAGCTCCTGATAGGTCTTGGCGATCATGGGCAGTCCCGTGTGGCTGTTGGTCGAGGTGTCGCCGTGACCGGGGAAATGCTTGAGCGACGTCATGATGCGGCGGCTGTGCAGCCCTTCGATGAAGCTTGTGCCAAGGCGCGCGACCACGGCCGGGTCGTCGGAAAACGAACGAATGCCGATGACGGGGTTGGCGGGGTTGTTGTTGACGTCGAGGACCGGGGCAAAATCCACGTTGATGCCAAGTGCAGCCAATTCCTCGCCGATGATCTCGCCGCTGCGGCGCGCGGCCGACCGTTTGCCGATCGCGCCCAACGCCATGTTGCCGGTCAGCTGCGTGCCCGTGGCCAGGCGGGAAACCGAGCCGCCCTCCTGATCGATGCTGATCAGAAGCTGCGGCCGCTCGGCTTTGGCGTTCGCCTTTTGCAGGCTGTCCGTCAGGCGGACGATCTGTTCCGCGTTCACCGCGTTTTGCGCAAACAGGATGGCGCCGCCGAAGGCATAGCGCTCAAACAGCTTTTGCAGCGGCTCGTTGAGCTGCGTCACGTTCCGGCCGTCGAAATAACGCGGCGCGATGATGAGCATCTGGGTGATTTTTTCTTCGGTCGTCATGGCTTTGAGCTTGCGCTCGATCGGGTCGGCGGGCCCGGCGGCGGCGCTGAACGCGCCGGAGCTCATGAGCAGCAGTACAGCCAGAAAAAGGCTGATGACTTGTGTAAAACGCTTTTTCATATGTGTTTTCTCCTGTAGATCGGTCAGTTTGTGCATCTTATCTCGATTCGGTCGGCGCTGTTATGGGCATGTGATCCTGTCCTGCAAAAAGCTGTCGACTGTTTTCCAATACAGGGCGGGGTCGGTGTAGACCGCTCGGGCGTGCACGGCGCCTTCGATGGCCTGCTTGGCCTTCGGCGCCGCGCAGGCTTCATAAAGCCGATCCATCATGGGGTAGGGCACAAAATCATCCGCCGTGCCGTGCAAAAACACTGTCGGCGTCACGGAACGCTGAACGGCCTCGATCGGGTTGTTTTGGCGGATATCGAAGTTCCCGCGCAGCATGGACACCGCGTTGATGGCGTTGAGCAGCGGGAACGACGGCAGCTTGCCGTAGCTTTTGATCACATTGGCGTATTGCTCCCAGCAGGTGGTGAAACCGCAGTCGGCCACCGCCGCCTTCACCTGCGGGGGCAGCGTTTCGCCGGTGGCAAGCATCACGGTCACCGCGCCCATGGAATAGCCGTGCAGCACGATCTGCGCTTCGGGGTCGCGCGCCACGATGTAGTCGATCCACGCCATCAACAGATCCTTGTCGTGGTAGCCCATGGTGCAGTAACTGGTTTCGTCGTTGCCCCAGCCGCGCAGCGAGGGGCAGATGCAGTGATAGCCCAGCGCGTGATAATGCTGCGCGAACACGCCGACGGAGCGCGGCGCGGCGTTGTAGCCGTGGCAGAGCACGGCCCAGCGGTGCGACGGCCTGTCGGCCGGAATGATATAGGCGTGGATCGGCCCGGTCAGGTCGGTGACGATCACCTGATCGTCGCCCTTGTTTTCCTCAAACCATTCCGGGCGGTAAGGCTCCGGGTCGCCATCCTTGCGTTCGGGCGGCTCGGGCAGGGGAGCGGGTCGGTCGAACAACCGGATAAAAAAGCCGTTCACCTTCGTGTTCAGCGCGCATTCATATACCAGCGCGCCCGCACCCAGCACAGCGGCTGCGGCGCCCACACCGGCCAGAGCGACGGCTTTGGCTGTTTTTGCTGTTTTGGCTGAAATCATCGTATCATCTCCTTATGATCTGCCGACGCTGCCCAGCGAAACGACGGCGCGGAAAAGCAGAACGCGGAACCAGTCGATGATCGCCGTGAAGAACGCTTTTATTTTGAGCAGGCTGTTGGCCGAACTGCCGTCGAGGTCGGCTTTTACGGCGGCAATGATCCTGTCGGCAATTTGCGAATAGCCGCGCGGGGTGGGGTGCGCCGTGAGCCCGTATTCAATGGGGTCGCTGATTGAAAGAATGTGCCCGATGGACATCTGCGTGACCGAGGCGGGCGTTTCCACGTCGGAAATATCGACGTATTGATAACCGTACCGGTAGGCGCACAGCCTGGTGTAGGCGTTCATCGAAGCCATGATGCCGTTGAGCGCGGCGCCGATTTTGATGGCCACGTCATCCGTCAGTGTCGCGTCCTTGATGGGGTTGAGGGTGCCGACCAGAATGACTTTTGCGTCGGGGTTGCTTTCCTTGATGTAATCCAGCAGCAGGGGATAGGCGTCCTTCCAGTAATCGAAGTAACGGTCAAGCAGATGGAGAATGTTGGCGACCCCGCCCGGAATGCTTGCGGCGTTGCTTAAATCAAGCCCGCCCAGCCCGAAGGTCTGCGCCTTATAGAGAATATCCGTCTGCCCCAGCCCGATGGTGATCAGGCTCGCGTTTTCGATCAGCTCGCGTACGCTCATGACTTCGCCGGTCCGGCCGTAGGCCGACTGACCGTCGAGCGCGCAGCTCTTCGGGTCACCGAAATAGCGCAGATCCGTTTCATATCGCTCCGCCATGTAGCGGTAGTGCTCGTTGTAGGTGAACTCTTCATCACGGTAGCCGTCGTCGATGCCGAGCAGGTCGAGCATGTAGGCGGTGGACACGGCGTCGTGTGACAGCGACCACATCTTGGCGCTTGTGTCACGGATATCGTCCGGCGCGCTGAGCCCGAACGCTTCGGCGACCAGATTCGGGTAAGCGCCGTCCACGTTGCGGCAGTCATAATGGCCATAGGTGTCGTTGAGATAAATCTGCTCCTGCCAGCGCCCGCCCGCGCCGTAGCCGCGCGCAAAGCTGTCGCCGAGGGCAACGTATCCGACGCCCTGCCGGAGCGGCTCATACGGGTCGTTGGCGTCGGCCGCAAAAGCCGGCGTCAGAAGCAGCGGCATTGTCAGAAGAACGGCGAGTATCGACGCGAGAATTCTGTTGAATCGTTTCATGACTTTTCTCTCCTTTTTTATTATGCAATTCTAAAATGCTGTTTCAGAAGATGTAAATGATTTGAATACTGTATCAAAAACGGAAAAATCAGCAGCGCGCCGGATCCTTGGCGGGGTCGACTGACGGTTACCAGACAAAATCGGTGAACGTCTCGGTGCTGACGATGTTGCTGACCTTGACGTCGCCGAGAACCGATACCGTAGCCTGTACGTCGGCCGCGGCGGAAAACTCACAGCGGACGATCCTGTTGGTTTCGGAATCCACTCTCGCGGTTACGTAACCGTTGTGATAATTCATCGAAACGTTCTTGATGCCGGGGATGGATTCCGCGCTTGACACCGTGACCACCGACATGCAGCGGCCGTAAGAGGAGGTCTCGCCCGGCGTGGGGTTCGTTTCGTTCCCCAGGTCGACGCGGATATCGTAATACTTCCCGTTTTCTTTGATCGAGTATTGTTTCACGTCGCTCTCTCTGAGTCTGCTCGACCAGCTGTAGCCCGCGGCGGGGAAAATATCTTTATAATCGGTGCCCTTTTGATAAGTCTTGGTCTCGTTTTGACGGATGATGTTGCTTAGCCAGCCGGGAAGCCCGGAAATATCGCCTGTGGCGTCTCTTTTATACACTTTTGTGAAGCCGGGGCGTTTTGCCTTGACGGCGTTGAGCGCCTCATTGAGATAAGCGATGACCTCCGCTTTGGTCTGCGGGGCTTTGGCTTCCTCTTCGGTTTCTTCCTCGGTCGAGCTTTCCGCCTGCATGGTCGTCTCATCCACAGTGGTCTCTTCCGAAGCTTCCTCGCTGATTTCTTCCGAAGCCTCTTCGGTGGTCTCGACTGGCGCGGTTTCGCTTGTCGTCGCCTCGGTGGTCACGGCGTCCGTCGGTTCCGGCTTTGCGGCGTCTTTCCCGCAAGAGATCAATGAACCCAAAAGCACAAGAGCCAATACGACGGCGATCCATTTTTTGACAGACACGTTCATTTTATTTCCTCCTCGAAATTCTGATCACGCTGATAAACTTGTGGAGCGGATTGTCGGCCTGACGTTTCAGGTCATTCCTATTATACAATGTTTTCTCCCTCTTTTCAATAGATTTGCTGTTGGCTTTCAACTGCCCGGTCTTTCGGAAAAACAAAAAACCGTTGCAATCGCGGCCGGGTTATTGTATAGTTTAAATTCAGAAAGGTGAATGTCAGGCGGTTTCAACGCATCGGTAAGCCGGCCAGAGCTTGCCGCCCGTGAGAACAGGGCAGGGCGCCGCCGGAGCCTTAGGGAAACACTGAATCAATCACAAGCGCACGAGGGAGCGGATCTTTTTCCGTCATATTGCACCAAAAATCCTTGTTTTGCGTCAGCAAAGCGGCGGCTTTTTTGCACAATCTGACGAAAAAATCTCTCGCTCCCTCGCACACTCTGATTGAATCAGCGTTTCCTTAGAACGAAGAATCATCGGAGGACGGATATGCCGAAAAAAAGTGTAAGAGAAATGACAAAACTGGAACGCATGCGGCACTCTCTGTCGAACCGAGTGTTCCGTTCTGTCCTTCTCGGTTCTGTATTGCTCGGCGCGATCTGTTTGCTGATCGGGCTTGCTTTATATACCGCAGCCGTTGCAAGGCAGGATATTTCAACCGCTTTCAACCTGTCGCGCAACGCTTCCGCCATTCTGGCCAAAACAGCCGATACCGAGGCCGTTTCCCGTGAGGTCATGGCGCGGTACCGTTCGCTGTCGGAGGCGGAACGGGCCGATCCCTACAGCGACGCTTATGCCGCCCGCTTTGCAGATATTTACGACCGCGAGGACTATCAGAGGATTTCCTCCGTGCTGGCGGATTTTCTGGAGTCGAGCGACGTATATGCCATTTATCTTGCCATGTATGACCCGAAGACCGACGCGATCGTCTATATCGTCGACCCCGAACCCGATCCCGAGCAGCACTGCAGCCCCGGCGAATGGGAAAAGGTTGACCATGAGGAAACAGAGAAATTCCTGCATTGGGATGGCAGCGGAATGCTCTATGAGATCGCCGACACGGAGATTTACGGCTGGGTGTCTACCGCCGGTGTTCCCATAGAATCCGATTCGGGCGAGGTGACCGGTTTCATCCTTTCCGACATAACCCTCAGCGACGTGGTTTCCGGCATCTGGAAATTCGTTGTTCAGTTTGCCGTTGGGTTGTTGATCACTGTTATCCTGTTCAGCATTCTGTTCCTGCGCCGCATGAAAAAAACGGTCGTGGAGCCGCTCAACGCCATTGCCGGGGCCGCACAGCAATATACGGCGGACAAAACGGCGGGGTTACATAACACCGGGCATTTTGCTTCCCTTGCCATTCATACGGGCGACGAGATCGAGAATCTCGCGCTTACCGTTCATGATATGGAATGTGACCTGACGGATTACGAAAAGAATCTGACCAGGATCACGGCGGAAAAGCAGCGGATCCATACCGAGCTGACGCTCGCCAATAAGATCCAGGCGGATATGCTGCCCAACATTTTTCCCGCGTTCCCCGACCGGAAAGAGTTTCATATCAGTGCCTCCATGACTCCCGCCAAAGAGGTCGGCGGTGATTTCTACGATTACTTCCTTGTCGACGACGATCATCTGGCTCTCGTGATGGCGGACGTGTCCGGCAAAGGCGTTCCCGCGGCGCTGTTTATGATGATGACGATGATTATGATCCAGAACCAGGCGATGACCGGCAAAAGCCCCAAAGACGTGCTGTCGTCTGTCAATGACCAGATCTGCCATCATAACCGGGAGCAGATGTTTGTCACGGTCTGGCTCGGTATTCTGGAAATTTCGACGGGCAGACTCATTGCATCGAACGCGGGGCATGAAAAACCGATCGTCAAACAACCCGACGGCGATTACGAGATGATCGCAGACAAGCACGGCTTTGTCATCGGCGCGATGGAAGGGATCCAATATCGGGACTATGAATTGCAGCTGCGCCCCGGTTCCAGACTGTTCCTTTATACGGACGGCTTGATGGAAGCGTCCGATGAAACGGACGAGCTTTTCGGCAGCGAGCGGGCCTTGGAAACGCTCAATCGCGCCGGAGACGCTGCGCCGCAGGAGCTGCTGGAATTTGTCAGGAACGAGGTCAAACGGTTTGAGGGCGACGCGCCGCAGTTTGACGATCTGACCATGCTGTGTCTGGCGTATAACGGACCGGTTCAGCCGGAAGCCAATAACACAAACGACAACGATTAAAAGCAGCGAAAAACCGTCGACAGCATGCAAGAAACAGGGCAATTCACGCCGCAGCCTTTTCATGCTTTATTCTGACGAAAATACTTTCAACGCAGGAGAGTGTTTCAAATGAAAAAATTTGAGAATTACAGCAAACATATCCGCAGCACGCCCAAAGAAATCGGGCGTGAATACTTTTTGCCGTTGCTTGCGGAATTCGGCATTCTGATCTTATGTATGGCCGCATTCTCCCTGTTTGTGAAATTGGGCCCCTTGGTTCAGGCGCCGTCCCTGGTCGGTGATGATCTGACCAGTCCGACCGTGGGAAGGCTGGCGTTTG
>CAMJHI010000064.1 GCA_946405475.1 uncultured Clostridia bacterium | reverse complement strand
GGCGGGGAAATTGCCGTCGCCGATGACGATCTCGTCGCCGTGTCCCATTTCCATGAGCACCTTGAGCAGCTCGGGGGACAGGATCGAGGGAATATTCTTGAGCATAACAGGTTACCTCCGTTGTCGTTCCTTTAATTGAGCGCGTACAGCGCGTACATATCAGCGTAAAGCCCGCCTTTTTCCATCAGCTCTTTGTGGCTGCCCTGCTGCACGATGCCGTCGGGCGTGAGCACTAAAATGTTCGACGCGTTGCGGATGGTGGTCAGGCGGTGGGCGATGGTCAGCGTGGTGCGCCCCTTGGCCAGACGTTCGAGCGATTGCTGCACCAGCCGTTCGCTTTCGTTGTCCAGCGCGCTGGTCGCTTCGTCGAGGATCAGGATTTCGGGGTTCTTCAAAAACAGCCGGGCGATGGAAATGCGCTGCTTCTGCCCGCCGGAAAGCTTCACCCCGCGTTCGCCCACATAGGTGTCATACCCGTTGGGGAGCTGGCGGATGAATTCATCCGCCCCGGCGTCCTTTGCCGCCTGTTCGATCTCTTCCTGCGTCGCGTGGGGCTTGCCGTAGGCAATGTTTTCCTTCACCGTGCCGGCGAACATATACACGTCCTGCTGCACCACGCCGATGTGGCTGCGCAGCGACTTGAGCGTGAAGGTGCGGATATCCTGCCCGTCGAGCAGAATGCGGCCGCCCGTCACGTCATAAAAGCGCGGGATCAGGTTGCACAGCGTTGTCTTGCCGCCGCCGGAGGGGCCGACGATGGCCACGCTCTTGCCCGGCTCCATGGTGAAGCTGATGTTTTCCAGCACGGTGTCCTCCGTGCCGGAATAAACAAACGAAACGTTTTCAAATTCGATCTTGCCGTCGGTGTGCGTCAGCTCCACGGCGTCGCCGCGTTCCTTGACCTCGCTGATCACGCTCATCACTTCGTCGAACCGTTCAATGCCGGTCATCCCGCGCGAAAACTGCTCGCTGAATTCCACAATGCGGCGGATGGTGCCCATCAGCGTGGTGATCATGAGCAGGTAGGCGGTCAGGTCGGCGGCGGTGATCTGACCGGCGTGGATGAACAGCGCGCCGCCGGAGAGGATGAGGATATACATCATGCCGTCGAACAGCCGCACGGTAGTGTGGAAGTTGGCCATATATTTGTAGGAAAGGCGCTTGAGCTTGAGAAATTTGAGAGAGCCCGCGTCAAATTTTTCTTTTTCGATCGGCTCGTTGGCGTAGGACTGCACCACGCGGATGCCCAGCAGGCTGTCCTCCGTCTGCGCCATGATCTCGCCGATCTGGTGGCGGGAATCCTTGAACGTCTGGCGCATTTTGGTGCGGTTGCGCTTGGTCATGAGCAGAATGACCGGGAACAGCAGAAAGATCAGCAGCGTGAACCAGATGTTCATCTTGGCGAAAATGATGAAGCAGCCGATGATCTTGATCACGGCGATCAGCACTTCCTCCGGCATGTGGTGCGCAAATTCCGTCACGTCGAACAAATCGCTCGTCAGGCGCGACATGAGCTGACCGATCTTGGTGTTGTCATAATAAGAAAACGAAAGCGTCTGCAAATGCTCGAACAGGTCGTTGCGCATCTCGGTCTCGATTTTCGAGCCCATCACGTGACCGCCGCAGGCCATATAATAGTTGGCCACGGCGTCGACCAGCCGCAGAAAGATATAAAACCCGGCGATTTTTCCCACGAACAAAACGGTGAGCAGCGCGGGGTCGTTGATGGCGGTGTCGGTGATCTTGCGCACCAGCAGCGGCAGCGCCAGCTCGCACAGCGTGGTCAGCGACGCGCAGAACAGATCCAGCGCCATGGCGCCCTTGTGCTTGAGCAGGTAGGGCTTGAAGACCTGCAGCAGGCGGACGTTTCGTTTGCGTTTTTCGACTCGTTCCTTGAACCGTTCCATCGGTTTCCTCGTTTTCCAAAGATTTCACAGAAGCAGAAGAAAGTAATGATTTTATATTATAATACACTCGGATGCAAAATGCAAATTATTCTTGCCATTTTTGATTGAATCATATAAAATAAACATAAGGTTCCCTTGATTTTATCGGAAAGGAAGAATGAAATGTCTGTCCTCATCTCTCCCTCCCTGCTTGCCGGCGATTTTTCGCGCATGGGCGAGGAGGCTGCGCGCATCGAACGGTGCGGCGCGGACTGGCTGCATATCGACGTCATGGACGGCCACTTTGTGCCCAACATCACGCTCGGCGCGCCCGTGGTCAAATGCCTGCGCAAGCGCACCGATCTGTTTTTCGACGTTCATCTCATGATCTCGCACCCTTTGCAATATGCGGAGGATTTCGTGAAGGCGGGCGCGCAGATGCTCACCTTCCACGTGGAATGTGACGACGACACGGCCGAAACGATCGAAGCGATCCGGTCGCTCGGCTGCCGGGTCGGGCTTTCGCTCAAGCCGAACACGCCCGTGGAAACGATCCTGCCGTTTTTGCCGCAGGTCGACATGGTGCTGGTCATGACGGTCGAGCCCGGCTTCGGCGGGCAGTCCTTCATGCCGGATATGATGCCCAAGGTCAGTGCCGTCCGAAAAGCGGCGCCCGATCTGCTCATTCAGGTCGACGGCGGCATCAGCGCCAAAACGATCGCGCAGGCGGCGGAAAGCGGCGCGAACGTGTTCGTGGCGGGCAGCGCCGTGTTCGGCGCGGCGGACCCGAAGGCGGCGATCGAAGAGCTGAAAACGATCGCGCAGTCGGTTATCGGCTGATTCTGTTTCAGGCAAGAGGAATGTATATGCGAATGTGTATACATTCTTCTTTTTTTGCGTCAAAACGCCCGATGAAGTGATTTGCTTTACAGATTTCACCGTTATGATGCTGAATAAGAATTAAAAATCATCACTTTTTCACATTTTTCACGCGGTTTTCCACATCGTAAACCAAAACGCTTTACGCCGCTGTTCAACATTCCGGCCGATTTCTGCTCAATAACCGAACCGATGCTCAAAAGGAAGGCGCTGCATATTTTTGCCGCGCTGCATAAAAAACGGTTATCGGACAGACTTGCGAAAAACAGGGAATTTTGTTGAAAAGTCAGGCGGATTTTTGTACGGTTTTGCCAATGTTTTGCGCTGTCAAGCAGAAAAAACAAAAAATTTCGGCGCTCCCGGTTGACAAGTGATTTCCTTGTCAAGCGTAAGAGCGCCGAACCCGTATGTTGTGCAAAATCTAAATCAGTTTTCTATTGCTTGTTGTGTAAAGTGACGAACTTTACAGAAAAATCAAAAAGTTGCCTCGTCGATCGGCATCGTGGCGTAGGCGTTCAAGGCGTGATCCGCCACTTTCCCGTTCAGAAATTCGTAGGTTCCCTGCGCGCCGACCATGGCGGCGTTGTCGCCGCAGTATTTCAGTTCCGGTATAAATAATTCAAAACCCTTCTGGCGGCAGAGCTGAGCCATTTCCCGGCGCAGCACGCTGTTGGCGGATACGCCGCCCGCCAGCGCGATGCGGGTTTCGCCCACGGCTTCGGCCGCCCGCAGGGTGTTGTCGGTCAGGCAGCGCACCACGGCGTGGATATAAGACGCGCCGAAATCCGCCGTGTTGATCGGCTCGTTTTTCTGCGCGGCGTTGTGGATGAGGTTGACCGCCGCCGTTTTCAGGCCGGAAAAGCTGAAGTCGAACGCATGGCCGTCCACCCGCGGGCGCGGGAACGAATAGGCCTTCGGGTCGCCGTTTTGCGACACACGGTCAAGATTGAGCCCGCCGGGGTAGGGCAGACCCAGCGCACGAGCGGCCTTGTCCATGCATTCCCCGGCCGCGTCGTCCATGGTTTTGCCGATCACGTCAAAGGTCGTATAGTCCTTCACGTGAACGATGTGGCTGTGCCCGCCGCTGACAACGAGCGCCAGAAACGGCGGCTCGAGCGTCGGGTTTGTCAGATAGTTGGCGGCAATGTGCGAACGCAGGTGATGCACGGGCACGAGCGGCTTGTTCGCGCTCAGCGCCAGCCCCTTGGCAAAGCTCACGCCGATGAGCAGCGCGCCGATGAGCCCGGGGGCGTAGGTCACGGCAACGGCGTCGATCTCGTTCATGGTGCAGCCGGCCTGCCGCAGTGCTTCCTTCACCGTGCCGGTGATGGCTTCGGTGTGCATGCGCGAGGCGATCTCCGGCACCACGCCGCCGTAAACAATGTGCGCGTCGACCTGTGAAGCGACGATGCTGCTCAACACCTTCCGGCCGTCTTCGACAACGGCGGCGGCGGTATCGTCGCAGGAGGATTCAATGGCAAGGATCTTCATGTTGTTCTTCCTTTAAGGCGGCACCGCACAATTGGAGTGCGCGGATTGTGCCGTAAGATTTTTCGTCAGACTGTACAGATTTGACGCCGTCAACCGGTCGGTTTACAAGGAAAAGCTGTGCAGGATGACGGAATAAGATTCAAACAAGGCTTGCACCGCAATTTGTGCGTTGTTGCCTTCATGTTTTTCTCATGATCACGGCGTCCTCGGCGGGTCTGGCGTAAAAGCCCTTGCGTTCGCCCACCGGCGCAAAGCCGTGCTTGCGGTAAAGCGCCTGCGCCGCTTCGTTGCTCTTTCTCACTTCCAGCGTAATCCATTCGTCGCCGCGCGTTTTCGCTTCGTTCACGGCGGCCGTGAGAAGCTTGTCCGCGATCCCCAGCCGGCGGTAGGCGGGGGCGACGGCTACGTTGGCGATATCGCATTCGCCGCTGATCTCCATGGCGCCGAGGTAGCCGACGACCCGGCCGTCAAAAACGGCCGTCAGAAAATGCGCCGCTCTGTTGGTCAGCTCTTCGGTCAGGCTCTGCTGTGACCAGGGGGTCGAAAAGCAGTCCTTTTCCAGCGCGGCGATCGCTTCGATATGTTCCGCCGCCATCGGCAGGATCGCCGTGTTTTCGCTCACGATCCGCTTGAGCAGGTCGGGCAGCGCCTGTTCGATCCGCTCGGCGCAGGCGCGGTACTCCTCCAGCGAGCCGCCGTAGGGGTCGGGGATGCCGTCCCCCAGCCGCATCAGCCGTTCGGGGGGCAGATAGGGCTGCAGCACGCGGCAGTGGGATTCGGTCAGGCCGACGAAAACACCCTCCTGCAGCAGGTAGGCGCTGCACCGGCGCGAGCGGTGATCGCGCAGATCGAGCCCGCGCTCCGCCATCGCTTCGACAGCGTGGGGCGAAGCGTCTTCGCCCGGCTCGCAGGCCAGTCCGGCGCTGTCGACCTCGATCGTGTCGATGCCCCGCTCCTGCAAAAGCTTACGGAACAGCACCTTGGCCATCGGGCTGCGGCAGGTGTTGCCCGTGCAAACAAATATCACTTTCATGGGTTATCCTTTCGCGTCATACCACGTCTGACCCGCGTGCACGTCGGCGACCATGTTCACCTTGAGGCTCACGGCGTTTTCCATTTCTTCCTTCAGCAGGGCGGCGACGCGGTCAGCCTCTGCCGTCGGCGCTTCAATGATCAGCTCGTCGTGCACCTGCAAAATCAGCTTCGCGCGCAGATTTTCCGCCTTCAGGCGGCGATAGACCCTGACCATGGCGATCTTGATGATGTCGGCAGCGGTGCCCTGAATGGGCATGTTCATTGCCACGCGTTCCCCAAAGGCGCGCGTGACGGCGTTGCCCGCCGTCAGCTCCGGCAGGTAGCGGCGGCGGTGGAACAGCGTTTCGGCGTAGCCGTTGGCTTTGGCGCGTTCCACGCTGTTTTTCATGTAGGCGTCCACCCCGTGATAATGGGCCAGATATCCTTTGATGTATTGGTCGGCTTCCTTGCGCGTTACGCCGATGTTTTTGGCCAGCGAAAACGCGCCGATGCCGTAAACGATGCCGAAGTTGACCGCCTTGGCGCGGCTGCGCATGAGCGGCGTGACCATCTCCAGCGGCATGTTGAACACCTGCGAGGCGGTGATGGCGTGGATATCGTCGCCGTTGTTGAACGCGTCGATCATCGTTTTGTCGTCGGCCGCGTCGGCGAGCACGCGCAGCTCGATCTGGGAATAGTCCGCGTCCACGAGCACGCAGCCGGGCTTGGCCACGAAGAATTTGCGCATTTCGCGCCCGAGCTCGCTCCTCACCGGAATGTTCTGCAGATTCGGTTCGGCGGAGCTGATGCGCCCGGTGCGCGTTTCGGTCTGGTTCAGGGTGGAGTGGATGCGCCCGTCCGCGCCGATGGCCTTGACCAGCCCGACGCAATAGGTCGAGTTGAGCTTGGTGCGCTGGCGGTAAAGCAATATCTTTTCCACCACGGGGAAATCGTCCGCCAGCTTTTCCAGCAGCTCCGCCGTGGTCGACCAGCCGCTTTTGGTGCGCTTGCCGCCGGGCAGGCGCAGCTTTTCAAACAGCGCTTCCCCGAGCTGCTTGGGCGAATTGAGGTTGAATTCGTACCCGACCGCGTCATAGATCTCCTGTGTGATCGTTTCGATCTCGGCTTCCAGCTGTTTGCCGAACAGGGCAATGCCGGTTTTGTCCACCAAAAATCCGGTCTGCTCCATGGATGCGAGCACCTGCGCCAGCGGAATCTCCACGTCCCGCAGCAGCTCATATTCTTCGTTCTCCTTGAGCTGTCTGGTCAGCGCTTCGCTCAGCTTCGGCAGCAGCCACGCCGTGAGCGCCGGGGCGGGAATGTCGTCCTCCTCCGGCACGGCAACGCCGTATTCCATGGCGAGGCGATCCGCCGTGTAATGACCGGCGGAGGGGTTGAGCAGATAACCGGCCAGCTGGGAATCGAACGTGAGATTGTTCAATGCTACGCCCCGGTTCAGCGCCGCGGCATAGGCGAGCTTGGCGTTGTCGGTGATCTTTTCGATTTTGTCGTTTTCAAACAGATCGGCGAGGAAGCCGTCAAACATGAGGTTGAGCGCCGAAAGATGCGCGACCTCTTTGCCGGTTCTCACAAAAATGCCGCCGATCCCGCCGCCGCTTTCTTCCAGCGTGAAGCAGCACTGGCCCTGCGCCTCCACGGCGGCTCTGAGGGCGGATACGTTGTCGCATTCCACGCAGCTGTACGGCTGAGCCTTCTCCTGTTCGGTTTCGCTGACCGGCACGGCCTTCGGGTCGAGCTTGAGCTGCTCGATCATGCGGAACATTTCCAGCTCGGCCAGCAGCCTGACCGCCGCAAAATTGTCGGCGTCGCGCTTGACGTAGGCGCTGTATGCCGTTTCAATGGGCGCGTCGGTGCGGATGGTGCCCAGCGTGCGGCTGAGGAACGCCATGTCTTTATCGGCTTTCAGCTTATTGCGAATGCCGTCTTTGATGTCGATCTCATCAATGTGATCATAGATATTGTCGATGTCATGGAACCGCTGGATCAGGTCGCCCGCGCCCTTCTGGCCGATCCCGGCCACGCCCGGGATATTGTCGGACGAGTCGCCCATGAGCGCCTTGATGTCGATGAGCTGCGGGGGCGTCACGCCGTAATCGCGCTGCACCTGTTCCGCGTCGTAAACGGTCGTGACCGGCCGCCCCATTTTGGTGGCGGTGAGGTAAACGCGCACCCGGTCGCTCACGAGCTGCAGGCTGTCGCGGTCGCCCGTGACGATGCAGCATTCATCGCCGCCCTTTGCGTTGGCGGCGAGCGTGCCGAGCAGATCGTCCGCCTCCCAGCCTTCACACGCGATGAGCGTGTAGCCCAGCGCGGTCAGCAGCTCCTTGAGCGGCTGCACCTGCTGCGCCAGCTCCGGCGGCATGCCCTTGCGCTGCGCCTTGTAGCCGTCGTACATCTTGTGGCGAAAGGTCGGCGCTTTCAGGTCAAAGGCGATGGCGACGGCGTCGGGTCTGATCTCGTCCGTCTTGCTCAGCAGGATCGTCAGAAAGCCGTAAATGCCGTTGGTGAACCGGCCGTCCTTCGTGCTCAGCAGCTTGATGCCGTAAAACGCGCGGTTGAGGATGCTGTTGCCGTCAAGAACCATCAGTTTCATTGCTTTTCCTGTCCTTTCGTTGACGAGGTTTGTTTTTTATGGTATAGTGCAAACGAAAATTTCGGTTAAATGAGGTTGCTGTTTTTGAAATATCAGGGTGTGGAATGGAACGGCTTCGCGGCGCTCGCGCCGATGGCGGGCGTGGCGGATAAGGCGTTCCGTGAAATATGCGTGAAGTTCGGCGCGGGCTATACGGTCACCGAAATGGTCAGCGCCAAGGGGCTTTGCATGCAGGACCGCAAGTCGCGCGAATTGCTTGAACTGTCCGCTGTCGAGCATCCGGCGGCGGCGCAGATCTTCGGCGACGACCCGGTCTTTATGGCCAGGGCGGCGGAAAAATGTCTGGCCTTTTCGCCGGACGCGATCGATATCAACATGGGCTGCCCCGCGCCCAAAATCGCCGGCAACGGCGGCGGGTGCGCGCTGATGAAGCAGCCGGAACTGGCGCAGCAGATCGTAAAAGCGGTCTGCGAGGCCGTCCCGATCCCCGTCACGGTCAAGATGCGCGTGGGGTGGGATGAAGAGCATATCAACTGTGTCGAGCTTGCCAAACGCTGCGAGCAGGCGGGCGCCGCCATGCTCACCGTTCACGGCCGCACCAAGGCGCAGATGTACGCCCCGCCCGTGCTGACCGAGCCAATCGCCGCGGTGTGCCGGGCGGTGACGATCCCCGTTGCGGCCAACGGCGAAGTGACCGACGGCGTGTCGGCGGCGCGGCTGATGGAGCAGACGGGCTGCGGCGCGGTGATGGTGGGGCGCGGTTCGCTCGGCCGCCCGTGGGTGTTCCGGCAGATCCAGGCCTATCTCACCGACGGCACGGTACTGCCCGAGCCGCCCGCTCAAGAGCGCATGGCCGTGATGCTTGACCACATCGAACGCACCTGCGCTTACAAGGGGCAGAAGGTCGCCATGCTTGAAGCGCGCAAGCACGCCGCGTGGTATATGAAGGGCATTCGCGGCGCCGCGGCGCTGCGGCGGGAGATTTGCGAGCTGAAAACCCTTGACGAGCTTCGCGCCATCGCCGAAAAGGCGATCGCGGCCGCCAACGCCGAATAGCTCAGACTTCGGTGGCTTCGGTTTCTTCGGTCGGTTCGGCTGTTTCTTCCGTTTCTTCCGGCTGTTCCGCTTTTTCTTTTTCCAGCAGGCGTTCTTCGCGCTTGCGGGCCAGCTCGTTCAGCTCTTTTTGCGTGACTCTGTTTTTCGTTTTCGGCTGCTTTTTTTCTTCCTGCGGGAAGAAATCCACACCCTCGATCGGTCGGGGGTGTTTTTTTACTTTGACGAGGTTGACGATCAGCAGCGCCAGAAAGACGGCGGCCACGACGATGGAAAGCAGCTGCGACACGCGCAGACTGCTCGAGCCGATATAAAGGCTGTCGGTGCGGAACCCTTCGATGATGGCACGGCCGGTGCCGTAGAGCACGCCGTAAGTCAGGAAGAGCTGGCCGCTGAATTTGCGGAATTTGCGGTAGATGATATACAGAATGAGGAAGCTGCCCAGACACCAGAGTGATTCATACAAAAACGTGGGGTGCACGGGGGCGAAGGGGTCGACGATCACGCCGAGCTTTTTCAGATCGGCCTGATTGTCCAGCAGGTATTCGACCGTTTTTTCGCTCTTCATGCCCCACGGCATGGTCGTGTTCGTGCCGAACGCCTCCTGATTGGCAAAGTTGCCCCAGCGGCCGATGCCCTGCCCGATGAGCAGGCTCACGCCGATGCAGTCGAGCAGATTATAAAAGTTGAGCTTGTTGAAGCGGCAGGTGAGCCAGGCG
>CAMJHI010000063.1 GCA_946405475.1 uncultured Clostridia bacterium | reverse complement strand
GCGAAATGCGAAAGGCGAAATGCGAAAGGCGAAATGCGAAAGGCGAAATGCGAAAGGCGAAATGCGAAACAAATTATGAATTAGGAATGATGAATTAGGAATGATGGAAGGGCTTCGCCCTTACCCGATTTTTTAAGCAAAACGATTCATCGCTATCGGCTGAAAACTGACTACTGACAACCGACCTCTGCCCCGGCAGTTAATTCCGAATTCCGAATTCATCATTCCGAATTACATTCCGCGCTTCGCATACACTTTTTCACACAGGTTGTAATACGCCAGCACGAGCGGCTCGAGGAGATCCCAGTATTTTTCCTCATACCGTTCGCACCATTTGCCGGGGCGGCGCAGGAGCACGAGGGTCATGCTTTCGGTGAGCGTGCGCTCCGGGCGCGTGTCGTTGAGCTTGGTGACGCCGTGGCGTTTGAGGTCGTCATACAGCGCTTTGCGCCCGCGCATGCGCTGATAAAGCGTGGTGTGCAGCCGCGAAAACTCGCCCTTGAAGTTGCTGCATTTCCAATACCGCCAGCTCAGTTCCGAACGCTCGACACGCTCAAAAAAGCGCGTGCCCTGCGTTTTTTCTTTGGCTTCGCGCCAGCAGTCGTCGCAATAAGTTACGTCCTCGTTCGTGAACGCGGGCAGGATATCGGTGCTTTCGGGGAACACGGCGAGCGCTTTTTTGTAGCTCGCGCCGGCCTTTTCGATCGTGCGAAGCAGGAAGCGGTAAACGGCCTCGCCGCCGTCGCCGTAAAAGGCGTTGAGGAACCCGCGCATTTCCGCGTTATAATTAAGGTAAGGGTCCTGCATCAGCCGCGCGAGCAGGTAGCCGCGCAATTCGCCGAACTCGGTGTTCATGGCGCCGGAGCTGGCGCCCTCTTCAAACAGACCCCGGGCGTTGTTTTCATAAAAAATCTGCACGTTGCGCTGCAGCACGCCGAAATCGGGGTAAAGGCACTGATACTCGAAATAGTTGTTCGTGTAGTCCCAGATATAAATGCGTTCGCAGATCTTGCCCCAGTCGCTCAGATCGCGCATGAAATCGACGTTTTCTTTGCAGTTTTCATCGTCGAGCGTGTGGCAGAAGCAGCATTCGATGGAGCACAGGCGCACGATGACGTTGTCGCGCGGCACGACGTTCGTGGGCGTTTTGCGGGTATAATGATAGGCGAAGGTATCAATGGCGACGTTGTCGTAACCGGCGGCTTTGACCGCGTCGGCGACGGCGTTGGCAAAGGTGAGGTTGGTGCCCGCGTGGGAACCGTTGGCCTCATCGAGCGCCCGGCAGGCGTCGCACTCGCAGTAGTCGCTGTTGTCGTCCTGCGTGATGGAAATGATCTGCAGATCGGCGTCGGGGTCGTAGCGGGAGGAATGCAGCACGTCGAACACTTCCTCGGTCACGATGCGCAGCACGTCGGGATTGGTCAGGCAAAGCTGGTTGGGGGTGCGTTTGCCGCCGTGCAGGGCAAAGTATTCGGGGTGCTCGTCAAAATATTTGTCGCGCGCGCAAAACCGTGTGGCGAGCGTGTGGCAAAAACCGGCGATGTAGCTGCCGTTGCCGGTCTGACCCGTGGCGGCGCGGAATTCCGCGTCGCGGGAACTGAACCAGTCGGTGTAAGAGTATTCAAAATAAGGCGCGTAGCTTTCGTCGATGGCATCCGGCAGCGTGAGCGCGTCGGTCTGCGGCATAAGGAACTCACCCGGCGCATACCAGCGGCAGCCGCAGAAATCGCGCAAAAACGCATAGACGCCGTTTTGCACGCCCGTGCTGCCCGCGCCCGCGATCGAAACGGCGCCGCCGTTTTGCCGCGTGATGCGGTAACCGCCGGCGGGCAGCGCCTCGCCCTCGGGCACGCCGCCGATGATGAAATCCGCGTCGGTCACTGCGCCGAGCACCGGCGCGACCGGCAGCATCTGCGCCAGATATTGCCGCATCGTTTCGGCGGCTGCGCGATCCTGTTCGGTCGCCCCTGTCGCCAGCCCGATCACGGGCGGCGAACCGGCCGCGAACACCGTCAGCGGCGCGGCGGTCAGCACAAGCAGCGCGCAAAGCAGGGTGCAGAGAAAACGTTTCATGAAGGTTGCTCCTCTCGGTTTTGAGTCTTGAGAAACAAGAAAAGGAAGCGCAAAAAACGCTTCCTTTTTGTTGCTTTTTATTTGCGGTTGATCCGCCCCGCGTAGGACAGTGCTTCGGTGATGGCAACAGCGGAAATGGCCGCGGCCAGCATGATCAGCGACCAGCGCAGCTCGACCGTGCCGTTTTTGCGCATATCGAACAAAATCTCGAACCCGACGCAGAGCAGACCCAGCTCGCCGAAAATGGCGGAAAAGATATGCTCGCCCTTGATCACCTTGTAGGAGATGAGCAGCATGAGCACCACGGAGGACACGATGATCATGATGCCGATGGGCAGGAAATACTGCATGAAAATGGTGTTCTTGCCGCTGATGTAGGCAAGAAAGATCAGGTAAAGCGCCAGCACACCGGCACAGATGCTTGCGGTCAGCGCGGGATGCTTGGGCTTGAGCGCGGGCAGCACGCACGCCATCCACGACAGCATGATCACGCCGACCACGTAAAACGACCAGTCCATGCCGGGCTTGACTTTGCCGATATAATCGAGCACCAGACAGATGAGCGTGGGGAACACCATCAGGGCGGAAGCGATGGCGGCATAGCTGCGCCCGAATTTGCTCGCTTTCGACGGCGGTGCTTGCGGCGTTTGCGGCGGGTTGTTGGTGGCTGCGCCGCAGTTCGGGCAGACCGTGGCGGCAGGGTCAAGATAAGCCCCGCAGTTATAACAATTCATGCGTCAACGCTCCTTATTTATTGTCAGCCTCGTCCTGCTTGGCCGCTTCGGATTCTTCCACGATTTTTTCCAGCGTGGCCAGCGCGAGCTTTTTGTCCTCCATCGTGCGGAACAGCGCGATGAGGGTGCGCTCGTCGTTGGAACACTGCTTGAGTGTGCGCAGAATGACCACAGGCATGTTGGTTTCGGGCACCTGCTCGTTGTCAATGCACATCGTGGCGGCAAAGCCCTCGTTATCCAGCAGGGTGTCGGTGCTCACGCGGTACATTCTGGCGATCTTGACCAGATTTCTCATGTTGGGTTCGGTCTTGCCGCTTTCATAATAGGAATAGGCCGAACGGTCAACGCCGAGCACGTTGGCCACTTCTTCCTGGCTGAAGCCGCAGGCGCGGCGCAGAAGCCGCAGATTGTCTTTGAATGCCATAGGAAAACTCCCCCTTTTTTAATTAGGAATTATGAATTATGAATTAGGAATTGGATGTCAGCCGATAGCCGATAGCTGATAGCAGTAGTCAGTTTTCAGCGGATAGCGATGAATGGATCCATGAAATAAAATCGGGTAAGGGCGGAGCCCTTCCACCATTCCTCATTCATCATTCCTAATTCATCATTCATTTCGCCTTTCGCATTACGCATGATAAAGGCGTTTACAGGTATTCCGCCAGATGCGCCAGATCCTTCACCACAACGTCCGCGCGGATACCGCTGCGGCGGTAGCTTTCAATGCTGGTCACGCCGCTGAGCACCAGAGCGGTGGGAATGCCGTGCTTGGCGCCGATGGCGATGTCGGTTTCGAGCCGGTCGCCCACAAAGGCGAGCTGCTCCCGCTCGCAGCCGAGCAGGTCGGTGATGTAATCGACCGTTTGCGTCATGGGCTTGCCCATCACGAGCGGACGGCGCCCGGTGGAGGCGGCGAACAGCTCGATCATGGAACCCGTGTCGGGCATGAAGCCGCTGGCCATGGGGCAGTTGAAATCGGGGTGCGTGGCGATATACGGCACCCCGGCTGCCAGCAGGTTGGCCGCCTTGCGGATCTTTTCGTAGGTGAGGGTCGTGTCAAAGCCGAGCACGACCACGTCCGGGTCGGTTTCATCCAGCACAACGCCGCCGGCGATGAAGTCGGCGGTGAGGCGCTCGTTGCCCAGCAGGTAGACCCGCTTGCCCGGGTACGTTTTGTTCAGGTAATCAATGGTCACGTGGGAGGAGATGATCACGCGGTCCTCCTCCACGGGGAAGCCCATGTTGGCCAGCTTTTCGCGGCAGACCGCCACGTTGTTGGAGGAATTGTTGGTGAAAAAGCGATAATCCCGCCCGGTGTTCCAAAGGGCTTCGATGAAGGACGGGGCGCCTTCTATGACGCGGTTGCTCAAATAGAAGGTGCCGTCCATATCAATGATGAAATATTTTGTTTGCTCAAAAACCGAAGATGTCTTCATACGTCAGCGCTCTCGTGGTTTCTTCCTCGTCGTTCTGGTTGTTGGTTTCTTCGATCAGCTTGACCTTCACGTCAAAGGTGGAGGTGGCGTAGCGCCCGCCCTGCACCTGAATGCGGAAGATGGACAGCGTGAGCGTGTCGCCGACCTTGGAGTTGGCGATGGTTTCCAGCAGCACGTCGGCCTTATCCATCTTTTTGCCGTTGACGGCGGTGATCATGTCGCCCACCTGCACGTCGGTATTGGCCAGGTCGCTGCCGTTTTCGATTTTGGCAATGACCAGCGAGCCGCTGGGCAGGCCCTTCATCTGCACGGCGATGGCGTAAACGCTGCTGATGCCGGAGGCGTCGTTGGGCACGTAGCTGATGCCGAGCCGCGGGCGGCCGGGCACGTAGCCGTACTGCATGACCTTGTTGATCACGTCTTTCGCCTGCGTGATGGGCACGGCGAAGGAGATGCCTTCAAACTCAGTCGCGGCGATCTTGGAGGAATTGATGCCGATGACCTGACCGTATTCGTTGACCAGCGGGCCGCCGGAGTTGCCGGGGCTGATGGCGGCGTTGTGCTGGATGCAGATCATATCGTAGCCGATGCTGCTGGTGATGGAGCGGCCGATGGCGGACACGATGCCGTCGGTGAACGAGCCGAAAAACTCGCTGCCGCCGGGGTTGCCGATGGCGTAGATCGGGTCGCCGACCGCCAGCGCGTCGGAATCGCCGAATTCGGCGGCGGTGAAGCCGGTTTTTTTGATGCGCAGCACGCCCACGTCGGTGCGGGCGTCATAGCCGACGATCTCGGCGTCATAGCGGGTGCCGTCTTCGGTTTCGATCACGGCCGTCATGTTCTTTTCGGAAATGACGTGCGCGCAGGTGAGGATGTAGGTGTAGGTCTTGGAGGCGTCCTCATTCATGATGATGCCCGTGCCTTCGGAGGCGACGGAGCCGTTCGACCCGTCGGCCGTGCCGGAGGTGAAAGCGCTCTGGCTGCTCCGGGAATAGAGCTTGACCGCCACGATGCTCGGCGAGATCTTTTCATAGATCGCGGCCGGGGTCAGCGCTTTGCCGTTAGAGGAGGCGCTGCTCTTGGGCGATTTGTTCAGCTCAAGCTGCGGCGCGTCTTTGTCGGCCTGAGCGCCGTCGTCAACGGTGCCGCTGCTTGTCTGGGAGCTGCCGGTGCTTCTGTAAATGAGGAGCGAGACCGGCACCGAAATGCCCACGGTCAGGATCAGCAGCGCCATGAGCACGCAGAACACGACCAGCCCCGTTTTTTTCTTTTTCGGCTTCTGCGGGGGCACAGGCACCGTGTAGCCGGGCGGCGTGTAGGTCGGCGGCGTGTATGCGGGGGGCGTGTAAGTCGGCGGGGTATAGGTGGGCGGCGTGTAGCCGTCGGGCTGTGCTTCATACGGCTGCTCGTTTACAGGCTGCGCCTCAACAGGCTGCGCCTCAACAGGCTGCGCCTCAACGGGCTGTGCCTCAACAGACTGTGCTTCAACGGGCTGCGCTTCAACGGGCTGTGCTTCGATGGGTTGTTCTTCGACGGGCTGCTCCGCAGGGATGGGATCAACGTTGGTCGATTCAAACAGATTGTTGTTTTCTTCCATGATGATTTACTCCTTTCATCGTCGATTCTCATCATAGAGCCCGTGTATTAAACTTACGTTTCAACTTTGTGAACATTTTATGAACATACGGTATCAGTTGTCGGCGGAATCTTTCGGAACTTCAAAAATGAACTCGGTATACTGCCCGACCGCGCTTTCCACGCGGATGGAACCGCCGTGCAGGTCGAGGATGCTTTTGACGATGTACAGGCCGAGCCCGCTGCTCTTTTTGTCGTAGCTGCGGGATTTGTCGACCTTGTAGAACCGCTCGAAAATGCGGGCTTTTTCAGCGCTCGGGATCCCGACGCCGCTGTTGAGGATCTTGACCTCGACGCGGTCGTTTTCGGTGACGGACGCGGAAAAGGTGATGGAGCCGTCGTCCGGCGTGAATTTGACGGCGTTGTCGATCAGGTTGTAGACCACCTGGCTCATCAGGTCGCGGTCGGCGCGGATGGTATGCGGCAGCATGATGTCGAAGCCGCGGATATCCAGATGCTTTTGTTCGATCTGCTTTTCAAAGCTGAGGGTGGTTTCGATGAGCAGGGCGCGAATGTCGACGGGCGCAAATTTCAGGTCGAGCTGCCCCGCTTCGATCTTGGACAGGTTGAGCATGGACACGACCATGCGCGAAAGCCGCCTGACCTCGGCGGAAACGATGGTGAGATAATCCCGGTGCCTGTCGGGGGGGATGGTGCCGTCGAGCATGCCGTCGATAAAGCCGCCGATGGTGGTCATGGGCGTTTTCAGTTCGTGCGACACGTTTGCCACAAAGCTGCGGCGGGAGCTTTCCAGCCGCTCCAGATCGGCCGCCATCTGGTTGAACGCCCCGGCGAGCTGACCGATCTCGTCGTTGCGGTCGATGTTGACGCGGGGGCTGAAATCGCCCCGGGCATAGCTGTGCGCCGCGTTGCTCAGGCTGACGAGCGGCGCGGTCAGGCTGCGCACCGAGCGGTAGACCGTGAGCGCGGCAATGACCAGCGCGATGGCCTCGGCAATGAAAAACATGCCGACGATCGGCGCCAGATACGCCAGCAGGCTGCTGCGCACGGAGGCGGAGGCGAACACCATGAGCACGGTGCGCCCGTGCACCGTGATCGGCTCGCCGACCAGAAACTGATATTCCCGGTTGGCGCCGATCTTGTTGGTGACGCCGGCGTAAGAGCCGTCGATGACGGCGTTGAGGATGTTTTCCGGCAGGTTGAGGTTGGTGTGGATCGGGCAATAGCCGTCCTCCGCGATCTGCCCGTTGCGGATCAGGTCGCGGCACATATACAGGTTGCCGTAGGTGTCGCAGATGTAAACGTCGGCCTCGAGCGTGTTGCTGATGAGGTCGAGCGTGGAACAGAGCATGGCCGTGGAATTGTCGGAAGAGCCGTAAATGCTCAGGTGACCGCCGCGGATGAGCTCGGAGGTGGTCTGCGCCACGTTTTCGGTCTGGTGCGACAGCTGCTCAACGGTTTTGCGGTAGCGGTAATGGGCGGTGAAGCCCACGAGCGACGCGCCCAGCAGGTTGAAGCAAAGAAAAATGATCAGCGTGAAGCCGACGGTGTAACGCCGCCGCAGCGACGGCGGACGGCGCTTTTTGGTCTTTTTTCCGGGCTTTTTCATGCGGCTCATTTGCCCTGCTCGGGGGCTTCTTTGGCGTCGAATTTATAGCCCACGCCCCAGACGGTGCGCAGCTCCCACTGATCGGACACGCCCTCGAGCTTTTCGCGCAGGCGCTTGACGTGCACGTCCACCGTGCGCGAGTCGCCGTAATACTCAAAGCCCCACACTTCGTCTAACAGTTGATCGCGGGTAAAAACGCGGTTGGGGTTGCTGGCCAGGTGGTAGATCAGTTCCATTTCTTTGGGCGGCGTGTCGACCACCACGCCGTTGACGCGCAGCTCGTAGTTGGTGAGGTTGATCACGAGCTTGTCGTAGCGCACCTCTTTCACGGCGTCGGCGGCGCTGAAGGGCGCGGCGCGGCGCAGCACGGCTTTGATGCGCGCAACGACCTCCTTGGTTTCAAAGGGCTTGACGATGTAATCGTCCGCGCCCAGCTCCAGCCCCAGCACCTTGTCAAAGGTCTCGCCCTTGGCGGTGAGCATGATGATGGGCTTGTCGGAGCTTTTGCGGATCTCGCGGCAGACCTGCCAGCCGTCGAGCTTGGGCAGCATCACGTCGAGCAGCACAAGGCTGGGCTGATGCTCGGCGAACATTTTCACGGCTTCGGCGCCGTCGTTGGCCACGAGCACGGCATAGTTTTCTTTTTCGAGATAAAGACGCAGCAGTTCACAGATGTTGACGTCATCGTCGACCACTAAAATTTTGACTAAAGCCATAAGTCCTTCCCTCCGGTTCTCAAAAAAGCGCGCATGGCGCGAAAATAATGAGTTGTGGGTATTATAGCACACCTTGTCGGTAAATGTAAAGAATAATAAAAATATTTCACTTGAAATTTATAATTTTGCTTCTTATATATAGTTTATATTGACGAAAGGCCGTTTTTTTGTTATGATAACTGTTACGTATATGAGAAAGGGTGAAGAAGATGAGTTCGACAAAAAAGCTCGGCGGCGTGCTCTGGTTCAACGTGATCCTGTTCGGCTTCATCGGCCAGATCGCGTGGGCGGTCGAAAACATTTATTTCAACACGTTCCTGTTCAACAAGATCGGCGCGACGCATGAAAAGATCAGCCTCATGGTCAGCGCCAGCGCGGTGACCGCCATGCTCACCACCCTTGTCATGGGTGCGCTCAGCGACAAGCTCAACCGCCGCAAGCTGTTCCTTTCGGGCGGCTACATCATCTGGGGGCTTTCGGTGTGCGTGTTCGCCTTCATCAGCCGCGAAAGCGTCGGCAAGCTCTTCGGCCTGACCGACACCGCCGCCATCGTGGCGGCTACGGTGAGCGTGGTCATCATCATGGACTGCGTCATGACCTTTTTCGGTTCCACCAGCAACGACGCGGCGTTCAACGCCTGGGTCACCGACGTGACCGACGTGTCCAACCGCGGCACGGTCGAATCCGTGCTGGCGCTCATGTCGGTGTTCGCCACGGTCATCGTTTCGGTCGTGTTCGGTCTGCTCGTTGACGTGGCGGGCTATTCCGCGTGCTTCATCGGGCTGGGTCTGCTGGTCACGGTCTGCGGCGTCGCGGGGCTTTTCACCGTGAAGGATTCGCTTTCCGGCGAAAAGAAGCAGGAGAGCTACTGGAAAAACCTGACCTACGGCTTCCGCCCCGCGGTCATCAAAGAAAACAAGCCGCTCTATATTTCGCTGGCGGCGACCGCCGTGTTCACCACGGCCGTGCAGGTGTTCATGCCCTATATTTTCATCTATTTGCAGCATTATCTGAACTTCAGCTTTGACAATCTCAAGATCACGCCCGTGGCCGCGGTGGTGGCGGTGGCCGCCGTCGGGCTGCTCGTGACGGGCATGGTCATGCTCGGCAAAATGATCGACAAGCTCGGCAAGAGCCGGTTCGCCATGCTCTCGGTCGGACTGTTCGTCATAGGGCTGATCTGCCTGTTCTTTGCGAAACGTCTGGGCACGTTCGGCCTGTTCGCCGTGCTCATGTTCGCCGGTTACGGCCTGCTCACCATCATCCTCAACGCCTCCATCCGCGATTTCACGCCCGAAGGCATGGCGGGCCGGTTCCAGGGCATCCGCATGATCTTCATGGTGCTCATCCCCATGGTCGTCGGCCCCAAGGTCGGCTCCCTCGTCATTTCCGCGTTCAGCGACGCGACCTATCTGAATGAATACAACGAGCTCGTCGAGATCCCCGTGCCGCACATTTATCTGGCAGCCGCCATCATCGGCCTGTTCGTGCTCATCCCGGTCATTTTCGTGCGGAAAGACTTTAAGAAAGTGAACTTTAACTGATCGGAA
>CAMJHI010000062.1 GCA_946405475.1 uncultured Clostridia bacterium | reverse complement strand
CGCAGGCGTATATCGACCGGAATTTTACGCGCGTCGAGCGCGCAAAATTCCGATTAGGAGACCAACATCATGATCACCGACAGCTTTGACAATGGTTCGCCCGCGATCCTCAATCCAAAGAAAAAGGGGAACGCGCCGAAGGCCGACGCGTGCATTCTCACCTTTTCTCACCTGATCGAAAAAACCGCAATAGAAAATTACGATGCGAAAGAGATCGCCGCGCTGCATTCCGCAAGCGGAACAATACCGATCTATGCGATCGAGCACAACGGCAAAACGATCGCGTTCTTTAAGACCACCGTGGGCGCGCCCGCAGCGGTCGGGTTCACGGAAGAGGCCGCCGCTGAGATCGACTGCAAAAAGTTCGTTCTCTTCGGCGGGGCTGGTTGTCTGGATAAGGAGATCGCGCGCGGCAAGGTGATGGTGCCGACCGAAGCATACCGAGATGAAGGCACCTCTTACCACTACGCGCCCGCAGCCGATTATATAAAAATAGAAAACGCGCCCGTCGTGGCGGAATTCATGAAGCAAAACGGCATCCCTTTTGTGATGGGAAAAACGTGGACGACCGACGCCTTTTATCGGGAAACGAGAAACAACTTTGAAAAGCGCAAGGCGGACGGCTGCCTTTCCGTGGAAATGGAGTGCGCCGGCATGCAGGCGATGTGTGATTTCAAAGATTTGAAGCTGTACGCGTTTTTTACGAGCGGCGACCTGCTCGACGCGCCGGAATGGGACGCGCGCGTGAAACCGGGTCAAATCAGGCACACACAACATGACGCCGGGCATTTTGACATCGCGTTCGCGCTGGCCGACTATGTGGCAGGGATGTAAAAGGCACAATCGTTTCGTTTTGGTAACTATGGCACAAAATCGTACCTGCTTTACAAAAGAAACCGCTTGTGCTATACTGCGTTCAGGAAATCAGAATGATAAATTTCCGCATAAGCAAATTATTCCGGGAGGGAAATGATATGAAAAACAAAAACGTCCAAATGCTCGTCTTCGGCGCCCTGTTCTCCGCCATCGCCTTCGTGCTGTACCTGTTTGAGATCCCGTTTGTCGCGCATCTCAAATTCGATCTGAGCGACGTGCCGGCGCTGCTGGGCAGCATTCTGTTCACGCCCGTGTTCGGCGTGATCGTGGAACTGGTGAAAAATTTGCTGCAATTGCTCGTGCGCGGGCTCGGTTCCACGATGGGCTTCGGCAACATCATGAATTTCCTCGTCGGCGTCGCCTACGTGGTTCCGTTTGCGCTGATCTGGCGTAAAAAGCAAAACGTCAAGGGCTTTGTGCTCGCGGCCGTGTGCGGCATCGTTTCCATCCTGGTCGTCGGCGTCATCGGCAACGCGCTGATCGTGCCGCCCTACTTCCGCTACTTTATGCATTTCACGGTGGACGGCCCGGCGCTCAAGGGCGCCATTCTCAGCGCCACCGCGCTCAACGCCATCAAGGGCGGCATTCTCACCGTCGTCGCCTATCCGCTCATCAAGCTCAGCCACATTTTCAAAAAGGCGATGAAAAGCGCATGAGTCTGGACGCGTTTGATTACAAAGAACCCGCCTGCCCACTCTGCTCGGGCAAGGAGTTTTACGATTATGACCCCGCCGCGCAGCAGGGCAGCATCCCCGTGCCGCAGATCATCGCCAAGATCGACGACGCGCTCAACCGCGAGGAATACGGCGAAGCCAAACGCATTTTATATTACTGGCTGGAAGAAGCCAAACAGCTGCGCGACCTGCGTGGGCAGCTCGCTATATACAGCGAGCTGATGGGGCTGCACCGCAAAAACGGTGAAAAAGACGAAGCGCTTGCCGCTGTCGAAAACGGGCTGCGGATCATTGACGCGCTCGGCGTGGGGCATCTGGTTTCGACCGCCACGGTCTACATCAACGCCGCCACGGTTTACAAAACCTTTGACCGGGCGGCGAACGCGATCCCGCTGTATGAAAAAGCGGAAAAGATTTACAAAGAGAATCTGAACGAAAACGACCCGCTGTTCGGCGCACTTTACAACAATTGGGGGCTGGCGCTGGCCGACCTTGACCGAACCGAAGAAGCGCTGGCGAGCTTTGAAAAGGCGCTGGCGATCATGACCGTTTCGCCCGACCGCGCGCCCGAGGCGGCGATCACCTGCCTGAACATGGCCGATCTGTTTTTCGGCGACGACGACAAGGCGGACGAGCTGATTCAAAGAGCGTATGCGCTGCTGCGCGAACCGACGCTCGCGCACGACAGCTACTACGCCTTCGTGTGCAAAAAGTGCGCGCCCGCGTTTCGCGCGCACGGCTATTTTTTAATGGCGAAGGAATTTGAAGAGAAAGCGGAGAAGATCTATGCAGGGGCTTGACATCTGCCGTGCCTTTTTTGAGGAATACGGCCGCCCGATGCTGCATGAGCAGTTTGCCGACTATGAAAACCTCATCGCCGCGGGCGTGTGCGGCGCGGGGTCGGAATGCTTCGGCTTTGACGACGACGTTTCGCGCGACCATGATTTTTTTGCGGGCTTCGCGCTGTGGCTGACCGAAGAGGACGAAGCCGCCATCGGCTTTCGGCTTATCCGCGCCTACAACCGCCTGCCCGACGAATTCATGGGCGTGAAGCTGGAAGCGAAAAGCTGCTTTTCCGTGGGCAAGTTCGGGGTGAAGACCATCCCCGAATTTCTGCGCGGCGCCATTGGGCAGTCGACGCTGCCGCAACGGTGGCAGGAATGGTTCTATCTGCCGGAGCACGCGCTGGCGCAGGCAGTGAACGGCGAAATCTTCACCGACCCGCTCGGCGAAATGACCCGTGCGCGTGAAACGCTGAAACACGGTATGCCGCTCGACGTGAAACGCAAAAAAATGGCGGCGCACTGCGCGTTGGCAGCGCAAAGCGGGCAATATAATTTTGAGCGCTGCTGCCGCCACGGCGAGCCGCTCGCGGCGCAGACGGCGCTGTTTGAATTCACCCACCACGCGCTGCGGCTGATGTTCGCTTTAAGCGGCGAATACCTGCCGTATTATAAATGGCGGTTCCGCGCGCTGAAAAAGCTGCCGAAGTTTTCCGCGTTTTCCGACGATTTTGAAAGCCTTCTGACAACGCCGAACAACGGCGACGCCGTGAAGGAAAAGCAGCAGATCGTCGAAAAAATCGCCGACGCCATCGCTCAGGAGCTGCGGCGGCAGGGCTTTTCCGACAGCGACAGCGATTATCTGGAAAACCACGCGCTGTCCGTGACCTCAAAAATCGAAGCCGCCGAGCTTCGCGCGCTGCATCTGATGGATTACGGCGAATAAAAAAAGTATATTCTCATTCCTTTCGGTTAAGATAGTACCGACCGAATACGGTTGCAGTGACCGCTGATCGATCGGCGGGAACAAAAGAGGAGTGAGATTATGTTAGACAAAACAGCCCTCACGCTCGTGATCATCGGCGCCATCAACTGGGGCAGCATCGGTCTGTTCAAGTTTGACCTTGTGGCGTGGATCTTCGGCGGGCAGACCGCCGTGCTCAGCCGCATCGTCTACACGCTGGTGGCGCTGGCGGGCATCTGGTGCATTTCGCTGCTGTTCCGCACGCAGACGGACGGCGCGATGATCGCGCAGGGCGACAGCACCGACAACTGACGTGAAAACATTTGGGGCTCAAGCCCCTACATAGCAGGAGAATGACATGAAAAAATTAAACGTGATCCCCGCCCCTGAACAGGTCGAGCTGCTGGGCGGCACCGTAAACGCGACCGTATTTGACCGCCGCACCGATCTGACCGACGAAAGCGGCGCCTGCGGCGAAGAGGGCTACGCCATCCGGATCGACGATCAGGGCGTGACCGTCACCGCCTCGACCGCCTGCGGCTTTTTCCGCGCGGAACAAACCATCAAACAGCTGAGGGAAAGCGCGGAGTTGCCCTGCCTGCTCATCAACGACCGCCCCGCCTGTGCCTTCCGCTGTTTTCACATTGACAGCGCGCGCCATATGCAGAGCGTGGACGAGCTGAAAAAGCTCATCGACGCCGCCGCCCTGTTCAAATTCAACCGGATGCACTGGCACCTGAGCGACGATCAGGGCTTCCGCATCGAAAGCGAACGGTTCCCGCTGCTCAACACGGTCGGCTCCTACCGCGATTCCTCCGACTTCGGCGGGGAACACTTCAACGTGCGCTACGGCGGCTATTACACCAAAGCCGAGATCCGCGACGTTGTCGCCTACTGCGCCGAACGGTATATCGAGGTCATCCCCGAGCTGGACGTGCCCGGCCACACGACGGCGATCATCGCCTCTTACCCGGCGCTGTCCTGCCGCCGGCTTGCCATTCCGCTTGAAACGAAGCAGGGCATTTTCAACAACCTGCTTTGCGCGGGCAGCGAAGAGACCTTTGCGTTTTTGTTTGAGCTGCTGGATGAGATCGCCGAGCTGTTCCCGTCCGAATACATCCACCTGGGCGGCGACGAAGCGCCGAAGACCTATTGGGAGCAATGCCCGAAATGCCGCGCGAAAAAAGCGGAGCTGGGCCTTGAAAACTTTGAGCAGTTACAAGGCTGGTTCACCAACCGTCTGATCGCGCACTTAGCCGAAAAAGGCAAGAAGGCCATCGTGTGGAACGAGAGTCTGAACGGCGACAATCTCGACGAAAGCGCAACGGTGCAGATGTGGCTGGATCGCCGCGGCAAAAGCGCCGTGTGGGCCAACCGCGGCGGCAGCGTGATCGCAAGCCCGTTTGGCGCCTATTACTGCGACTATCCCTACAGTATGACCCCCGTGAAAAAGACCTATGATTTTGAGCCCGCGTTCAAGGGTGTCGCCCCCATCATGAAAAAGCACGTCATCGGCGTGACCGTGACGTTGTGGACGGAATATATCCGCGATTTTGACCGGCTTTGCTATCTGGCGTTCCCGCGCTTTGCCGCCGTGGCGGAACGCGGCTGGATCAAGGCGGAACAGACGGATTACGAATCCTTCCGCCGCCGTTTTGCCGCCGTGACGCCCCTGCTCAACCGTATGGGGATCAAACCCGCCCCGGTCAGCGACTGGGACCCGACCAACCGGCGCCGTCTGATCGACACCGTTCGGTTTTTCAAGGATAAGATCGACCCGCAGACGATCCGCAATTCCGTCGGTTCCACCAATCAGTAAGCATATTTTCCGCCCTCCGGCAAACAATAAGAGTGACATTGAAAACCGGAGGTGAAACACATGGAACACGCTTGTCACAAAAACGAAAGCATTCACTGCAGCGTCAGCAACTGCCGCCACCATTGCGGCCATGACGACTATTGCTCGCTCACCTGCGTGAGCATCGGCACCCACGAGTCCAACCCCACGCAGCCGGAATGCGTCGACTGCAATTCCTTTGAGCTGAAGTAACCGCTCACCGTTCACAACAGACCTTGTTCGCAGCGCGGCAAGGTCTGTTTTTTCGTTTGGCGTGTCTTTACAGGCAATATTATAATATTTATAAATAATTCTTGAAAGGGCACGGAAAACGTGCTATGATAACTATGTATAGGTGTTTTCGGAAGGGACATCTGAACAGCAGCCTCTCCCCTTCCAATTTTCAACGAAAGGATCCTACTCATGAAAAAAGCGTTATCCGTTCTGCTCAGCGTCGTGCTGGCGTTTTCCTGCTTTGCCATGCTGGCAAGCGCCGACGCCGCCCACACCCTTGCCTTTGACAAAAACGGTGAATTCAAGATCCTGCACATCTGCGACGTGCAGGATGATTACCCCATCGCCTCCGAAGCGATCCAGTTCATTCACGAAGTCATCCGCAGCACGCAGCCCGATCTGGTCGTGCTCGGCGGTGACAACACCGTGGGTGATTCCGGCTGTGAAGACCCCGTGGGTCAGGCTGCCAAGGCCATTGAGCAGCTCGCCGGTGTGTTCGTGGAGGAGCAGACCTATTTCACGCTGGTGTTCGGCAACCACGACCATCAGCAGATCGCCAGAACCAACACCGAAGAAGATCATGACCGCGTCAACGAGCTGCTGCTCAGCTTCTATCAGCAGTACGGCGGTGAATACTGCCTGGCCAGCGACGACGTGCCCGCGCTGTACGGCGTAGGCACGCAGAACCTCGTGGTCAAATCCGCCAAGGATCCGGCAAAGGACGCCTACAACCTCTGGATGCTCGATTCCGGCGCGTATGAAATGGGCGACGACGGGGAAGAAGGCTACGGCTGCGTTCACCCCGATCAGCTCAATTACATGACGGACGTCAACGCGCAGCTCACCCGCCAAAACGGCGGCACGGTCCCCTCCATGGCGTTCCAGCACATCGTTGTGGGCGAGATCATGGACGAGCTTTACCCGGTGGTCAACACCAAGCTGGGCTTTTTGAGCAAATTCTGCAACAACCATGAATACCTGCTCATCCCCAACCTGTTCAAGATCAAAGGCTTCCTCGGCGAAGCCCCCTGCCCCGGCGCCAACAACTACGGTGAGCTTGACACCCTGGCCGAAATCGGCACCGTCGCCGTGTTCTCCGGCCACGACCACACCAACGCCTACACCGCCAACATCAAAGGCGTCGACGTGGTGAACACCCCCGGCTGCACCTTCAATTCTTATGGCCAGATCCACAGCCGCGGCGCCCGCCTGATCACCCTGCACGAGGGCAGCACCGATTATGATTCGCAGGTGATCACCCTGTCCGAAACCGCGCTGAAGAGCGGTTCCAAAATTCTTGACGGCGCGACCGAGACCAGCCGCTTTGAATGCATCCTCGGCGTGCTGCTCAACCGCCTGTTCACCCTGTTCCGCGGCAGCTATTGATCGTTTCATCGCCGACAAACGAATTTTTCTGAGATGAGGTGCTTTTTATGAACCTTACGGCAAAAAAAGTGTATTCCGTTCTTCTGCTCACCGCCATGCTTTGCGGGCTGTTTTCCAGCGTGTTTCTGGCGCAGGCCGCCCAGGCGCCCACCTTCACGGTGAGCAACACCATGGCCGCCCAACCCGGCGAGACCGTTGAAGTCAAGGTCGACGTCAACGCGAGCGCGGGCTTTTGCGCCGGTGAATTCACCGTTTCCTATGATAACGACGTACTCGAGCCGGTCAGCGTCACCAAAGGCAGCGCCGCCGGAACCTATTTTGTATCGAACCCCGAATATACCAGCGGCAAGGTGTTCTTTGCCACCATCGACACAGAGCTGCTCAACGCCGCCGGCACCGTGGCGACCCTGTCCTTCCGCGTGAAGGATTACGTGGTGCTGTATAACGGCAAGCTCGACCTGGAGGTCGGCACCCTTGTGGGCAACGAGGCGGACGGCTACGGCTATAAAGACGTGACCTGCACCGCGAAGGACGGCATCCTCAGCGCCGCCAAAAGCATCAGCGTGCCCGAAAAAGCCGATCCCGAGCAGCTCAACACCCTGCCCGTGGTTCAAAGAAGCGGCGCGTTGCTGTTCTCTTCGCCCAGAACCAACGACCTTTCCGTGACCGAAGTGGCCAAGAACTTCACCGGCAGCCTGAGCGCCCGGTTCGTTGACCGCGTCGGCAACGAGCTGCCCGCCGCCAAACAGCTCACCACCGGCAGCGTCATCGAGCTGTACAGCGACAACACGCTCAAAAACACCATCACCGTCAGCGTCAAGGGCGACGTGAACGGCGACGACACGTTCGACGGGTACGACGCTTACCTCGCCGGTCTGCTCAACAGCGGTCTGCTCACAGCGGACGGTGTCGGCGCAGCCTCGAACGACGCCGCCGACGTGGATGAAAACGGCATTGTGGATCAGGCAGACTTTGAACAACTGGAAAGCAACGGCCTGAATCCGTAACAAAAAGAAAGGGTTCGTCTGACACATGAAAGATGTACCGGAAATATTCGGCAGCCTCGTCTTCAATGACAGCGTCATGAGCCAGCGGCTGCCGGCAGATACGTATGAATCGCTCCACAAAACCATCGAAGAGGGCAAGGCGCTCGACCTGACCGTGGCCAACGCCGTGGCCGCCGCCATGAAGGATTGGGCGATCGAAAAGGGTGCGACCCACTACACGCACTGGTTCCAGCCGCTCACCGGCATCACCGCCGAAAAGCATGACAGCTTCGTTTCGCCCCAGCCGGACGGACGGGCGATCATGGAGTTTTCCGGCAAGGAGCTGATCAAGGGCGAGCCGGACGCCTCCTCCTTCCCCTCCGGCGGCCTGCGCGCCACGTTCGAGGCCAGGGGCTACACTGCGTGGGACCCCACCTCCTACGCCTTTATCAAGGATGATTCGCTTTGCATCCCGACGGTGTTCTGTTCCTATTCGGGCGAAGTGCTCGACACCAAAACGCCGCTGCTGCGTTCCATGGAAGTGATCAACGCCAAGGCCGTGCGCCTGCTGCACCTGCTGGGCGAAACCGACGTGCAGCGCGTCAATTCCACCGTGGGAGCGGAGCAGGAATATTTTTTGATCGATAAAGAGTTATACAACCAGCGCAAGGATATCGTCATCACCGGGCGCAGCCTGTTCGGCGCCAAGCCCCCCAAGGGGCAGGAGCTGGACGACCACTATTTCGGCGCGATCAAGCCGGTGGTGATGGCCTATATGCAGGATCTGAACGAGGAGCTGTGGAAGGTCGGCGTTTATGCCAAAACCGAGCACAACGAAGCCGCGCCCGCGCAGCACGAACTGGCGCCGGTTTACGCCAGCACCAACACGGCGGTCGATCAGAACCAGCTCACCATGGAAATGATGAAAAAAGTGGCCGAACGCCACGGACTGGCCTGCCTGCTGCACGAAAAGCCGTTTGACGGCGTCAACGGCAGCGGCAAGCACAACAACTGGTCGCTGGCCACCGACAGCGGCAAAAACCTGTTCAAGCCCGGCAAAAAGCCGCAGGACAACCTGACGTTCCTCGTGTTCCTGTGCGCCGTGATCGCGGCGGTGGACCGCAATCAGGATCTGCTGCGCATCAGCGCCGCCGGGGCGGGCAACGACCACCGTCTGGGCGCGAGCGAAGCGCCGCCCGCCATTCTTTCGGTGTTCCTGGGCGATGAATTGACCAACATTCTGGAAGCCATTGAAAAAGGCGAGCACGGCGACAACAAAAAGGCCGAGCAGGTGCAGACCGGCGTGGAGGTGCTGCCCGATTTCAAAAAGGACACGGCCGACCGCAACCGCACCTCGCCCTTCGCCTTCACCGGCAACAAGTTTGAGTTCCGCATGATCGGCTCCTCCTTCTCGGTCGCCGACGCGAACATCGTGCTCAACACGGCGGTCGCCGACGTGCTCGACGAGCTGAGCGACCAACTGGACGGGCAGCCGAAAGAAAAAATCGTGCCGCTCGCCACCGCGTGGATGGCCAGGACGATCAAAGCGCACAAGCGCATCATCTACAACGGCAACAACTATTCCGACGAATGGGTGGCCGAAGCCGAGCGCCGCGGGCTGTTCAACCTGCGCACCACGGCGGACGCGGTGCCGCTGTTCGTGAGCGAAAAGAACGTGGCGCTGTTCACCCGCCACCATATTTTCACCAAAAACGAGATCGCCTCGCGCTGCGAAATCATGCTGGACAACTACTGCAAGATCAACAACATCGAGGCGCTGACCATGCTGGACATGGCCAAAAAAGAGATCATGCCTGCGGCGCTGGCTTACGCGAATTTGGTCATGAGCAACCTCAAGCTCAAAAAAGAGATCGGCCTTGCGATCGAAAACACCGAGGTGTTCCGGCTCAATGAGAAGCTGGACAAGCTGACCGAACAGCTCAGCCGCGATATCGCTTCGCTGGAAGCCACCCTGCGCGCGCTGGATAAAAGCGCGGACAGCCTGATCCGCTCAGCCTACTACCGCGATTATATCCTGCCCGCCATGGAAAAGCTTCGTGTCACGGCGGACAAGCTGGAGGAAACCGTCGCGGAAGAATACTGGCCGTATCCGACCTACAACGAACTATTGTTCCATGTGAAATGA
>CAMJHI010000061.1 GCA_946405475.1 uncultured Clostridia bacterium | reverse complement strand
CGCCATGGTCAGATGTCCGCCGCCGCCGAGCTGTTCCATGATGAGCTGCACATTGATATCGCCCAGCGAGCGTGCCGAAACGTTGACCGAGCCGCCCGCGTCGAACATGGTGAACGAAGCTTTGACGCCGTCGATGTTGAGCATTTCATCTGCCGCCTGCGAGGTGATGGTGCGGACGTTCGGCGAATCGAAATCGGCGGCCGCCACGGCACAGTCGCGGTATTTTTCGCAGCCGTCGATCATTTCGTTGCGCTTTTTCAGATCCTCCAGCTTGTTCATGAACAGCTTGCGCACCCGCACGGTATCGGCCCCCTTGCTTTTGAGAAAAGCGGCCGCTTCAAAGGTGCGCACGCCGGTTTTGAGCGCAAAGTTTTTCGTGTCGAGCATGATGCCGGCGAGCAGCGCGTCTGCCGCGCAGGCGGGAATGGCCGGTTTCGACGGCATATACTGCAGCAGCTCCGACACCATTTCACTGGCGGAGGACGCCGTGGGGTCGTGCTGAAACACGATCGCGTTGTTGATAAAATCGACGTTTTTGCGGTGATGGTCGATGATGACGACCGTCTGCGCGGCCCGGTAGAGTTCGGTGCTTTCAAGCACGTCCTCCCGGTGCGTGTCGCAGATGATGAGGAGCGTATTGCGGTCGATGAGCTGCAGCGCGTCGTTCGGCTCGCAAAAGAGATCACCCATGCCTTCCGTGACCAGCTCGACCAGACCGCCGGCGAGCGTCTGCGCACGGTTGACGACGATCTTCACCTCTTTTCCCAGAGCGAGCGCGGCGCAGGCCATGCCCACGCCGGAGCCGACGCTGTCCAGATCGGAAAAGCGATGACCCATGATGAAAACACGGGAGCTGTTTTCCATGAGCTTGGCAATGGAGGAAGAAACGATGCGCGTGCGCGCCTTGCTGCGCTTTTCAACGCCCTTGGAAACGCCGCCGAAGAATTCGTAAGTATCCGTTTTGAACAAAGCGGCCTGATCGCCGCCGCGGCCGATGGCCATATCCAGCGCCTGCCGCGCGTTCGTTTCGCATTTGCGCAGGGTCTCGCCGCCGCTGACGCCGATGGAAAGCGTAAAGCCCGCGACCTTGCCGTCATACTGAAAAGCGCGCACGGTGTCAAGAATGTCGAAGCGCCGCTCCACCATCGCGGCCAGATCGCGTTCCTCGCAAACGACCACAAAGCGGCCGTCGCCGAGCCTGCGCGCCAGACACCCGTAATGGCTCAGCCATTGATCGATCAGCCGTTCCACGCTGCTGCGCATGCTGTCGGAATCGCTGTCGGTATAAGCGGAAAGGATATCGTCAAGATTGTCCAGACTGATGAGCATGACACGCGGGCGGGTCGCCTTGTATTCAAAAGCGGTGCGCTGCAGATCGGTCTCATCCGAAAACAGCAGCGCGTAGCCCTGCTGACCGCCGCCATCAAGCGGGAACGAGTAGACCGAATAATACCGGCCGGCCACGCTCGTATACAAGCGGGAATGCGCGGCGATATCCTCCATGGTCTGTCCGTCCATCAGCGGAAAGATCTCGTCACTGTCAAGCTCAAAATCGCCGAGCACGCCGTTTTTGAAAAAGGTGTTATACCACAGGATCGTGCCCGTTTCGCCGCAGACGATCAGCGGCATGGGGAAATTGGTCAGGTTTTTCAGGCTTTCGGCGTCAAGCAGCCGGTCAAGATCGGTCAGAACGGTTTTGGTTTTACCCGTGTTGATCACGTTGGTGACAACGGAAAACACGACCAGCGCCGCCAGGATCACCAGCCCGATCACACCGACCGGCCGGTTATACAGCAGCGTCACGGCCGTGGTCAGCAGCGTGACCGCGAAAATGCCGAGCAGTGCGGCATTGTTCCGAATAAAACGCTTCACCTTTACACCTCCATGATGATCGAAACGATCATCGGGTTCCGTCTGGTTTTTTCCGCCACAAAGCGGCCGACGTCGTCGCGCACTCTGGTTTTGGCCGCCACCAGATCGGGGGAACGCAGCAGCTTGCCCTCAATGGCGCGCGCCGCGATGTTTTTGGCTTCCATGATCAGCTCGTCAGCCTCTTTCGTGTAGACGAAGCCGCGAGTCATGATCTCCGGCCCCGAAACGATGTAGCCGGACTGCGCGTCGACGCTGGCGGCAACGATGATGATGCCGTCCTCCGATAAATGCTTGCGGTCGCGCAGCACGATGCTGCCCACGTCGCCCACGCCGTAGCCGTCGACGTAGATCTTGCCGGCGGGCACCGTACCGGCCGCGCGGATGCTCTTGTTGGTGATCTCGACCAGCACGCCGTTGTCGGCCACGATGATGTTCTTTTTGTCGATGCCCATGGACTGCGCCAGCAGGCTGTGCTTTTGCAGATGCTTCTGCTCGCCGTGAACGGGGATAAAAAACTTCGGCTTGAGCAGACTCATGATCATTTTCAGTTCTTCCTGACAGGCGTGACCGGACACATGGACTTCGTACATCCGCTCATAGATCACCTCGGCGCCGAGCTTGAGCAGCTCATCCACCACGCGCCCCACGGTTTTTTCGTTGCCGGGGATGGGCGTGGCCGAAATAATGATATAGTCGTTGGGGCCGACCGCCACGCGGCGATGATCGGACAGCGCCATGCGCGCGAGCGCGGACATCGGCTCGCCCTGACTGCCGGTGGTGATGATGACCATTTTGTCGGCCGGGTAGCGGTTGACGGTGTCGATGCTGACCAAAAGCCCCTCCGGCACGTGGATATAGCCGAGCTCCTGCGCGACGCTGACCACGTTTTCAAGGCTTCTGCCCGACAGCGCCACCTTGCGCCCGAGCGCCGCCGCCGTGTCGATGATCTGCTGCACGCGGTGGATATTGGAGGCGAAGGTCGCCACGATGATGCGGCGGTTGCCCGCCTGACGGAAAAGATTGTCGAACGATTTGCCGACCAGCCGCTCGCTGGGCGTGTAGCCGGGGCGCTCGGCGTTGGTGGAATCGGACAGCAGACAGGTCACGCCCTCCGTGCCGATCTGCGCCAGACGATTCAGGTCGATGGGGTCGCCGTCGATGGGAGTCATGTCGATTTTGAAGTCGCCCGTCTGCACGATCGTGCCGCCCTTGCAGCGGATGCAAAGCGCGATGGCGTCGGGGATGGAGTGGTTGACGTGGATCAGCTCCACGTGAAAAGCGCCGAAATTGACGACGTCGCCGGGCTTGACGACGTTGAGCTTGGCCGAATCGAGCAAACGGTGCTCTTTAAGCTTGCCCTCGATCAGGCCAATGGTGAGCTTGGTGGCATAGATCGGGATATTGGCGGTTTTGAGCAGATAGGCCAGCCCGCCGATATGGTCTTCATGGCCGTGGGTGACGATGACGCCCTTGATGCGGTCGACGTTGCGTTCCACATAAGTAAAATCGGGCAGGACCAGGTCGACGCCCAGCAGATCGGGTTCGGGGAACGCGAGGCCGCAGTCGACCAGAAACATGTCGCCATCGTATTCGTACAGCGTCATGTTTTTGCCGACCTCGTTCAATCCGCCGAGGAACGCGATGCGGATGGGCTGCGCGCTGCGCTTGCCGCGTTCGGTTTTTTGCTGCCGCTGGGTGCGGGCAGGCGGCTCGGGCTTGGCGCGTTTGGTCTGCCTGCTCTTGGGCTGTTTTTCTTTCTGCTGTTTCTCTTTTGCCTGCTTTTCTTTGACAGGCTTTTCTTCCGCTTTTTTCTTGGGCGCGGACGCCTTCTTCTTGGAGCTCTCCTGCCTCAGTTCCTCGACAGCAGGCTCAGTCGGGACGGCCGTTTTGTTCGCCGCCTTTTTGCCGTTGCGATAAAAGCGAGACTGCTTGGTCTTGCTCTTTTTTTCGGTCTGGCTTGCATTCACTTTTTCTTGCATAGATACGCTGCTGCGGCATAGCGCGGGGCGGTTGACGTGTCCACATCACGTCCGCCTGCCGACGGGCCTGTCGCAATAATTCCTTTCTTTCATAAGATTTTATTGCATCCGCTCATTCGCAAGAGCGGGTTTATACAAATTATTATAATATAATACTCTATATTTCGGAAAAAGTCAAGACAGCCTGTTCCAGCTCACCACACAGCTCCCGCGCCGTTTCCGCGTCGGGCGCCTGTACCTCCAGACAACAGCGGCTGCCGCTTTTCCGCCGGGTCAGAACTGCGCCGGCCTGACGGCGTTTGAGGAAGAGTAGCTGATCGGTCTGCGTGACGATCTCTTCACAGGGGATATGATCCGCCAGCCGCTCCAGCGAACCGTTAAAGGCGAGCGTCATGCGCCGCTCACAAGGGAACGAAAACGACCCGAACAGGGTCGACAGCGCCTGCCCTCTTTGCGACATATGCCGCAAAAGGCGAAGCGCCAGCAGCACACCGTCGGTCTGCCACGGTTCATGGCCGCCCTGCGCGCTTCGCTGTAACGCAACGCCGTTCTGCCCGGCCAGCTCCGTGAGCGTGAAGGAAGCCGAAAACGGCACGGTAAGCGGCTTGTGATCGGCCAACTCGCACGCGCAGCAAAGATCGAGCAGACTGCCGTGCGGATGCAGCACTCCCCTTTCATCCTGCGCGGCCACGGTCAGCCCGGAACGGCTGATGAAAAAGCGCGGCGTTTTGCGCTCGATCATGCCGAGCGAAAAAGCAGTCTGCCGCATAAAACGCAGAACGGACGGATCGGGCGACGCGAACGAAGCGGCGACGTTTTCCAGCGAGCCGCCGACCCGGCGCGCCAGAGCGGCATAGGTTTGAGCCGGGGAAAGCGAAACGGATCGACCCGGCTGCAGCAGACCCTGCGGCGCACTCTGCGCGATCCGCTGCTCCTCCTCATTCGTCAGTCGGCGGCCGTTTTCGCCGTAAACGCTCATGCGGCAGGCCGAATCGTAAGAAAGATAGACCGCGGCGTCCGCCTCCAGCAGCCGCGCCGCGCTGATCACGCGCGCTTCAAAGCCGTCCGGCAGGCAAAGCACCGTTCCCCCGCCCCGCACAAAAGCGGTTTTCAGCTGTTCGGCAAAAGCATTCGACTGCGCCTGTCCGTCACTCATCAGCGCCACGCGCCCGCCCAAAACGGCGAGCAGCTTTTTGGCAAGATTGGTCAGCGCGGCTTCGCCGGTTTTTTCAGTCAGAACGCAAATGGATTTCATCGTCAACACTCCCACAAAGGTTGGTTCAAGGTTAGCTTTGGCCGCCGACGGAAAAAATAAACAGGAACGGTTGATTGTTCGGCGGAAGAATGGTAAAATGGCAGAAGTTGGGAGGCACGAAGATGGAAAAGAAAACACTGGTCGAACTGTTTGCCGACGGCGCCTGCTCCGGCAACCCCGGCCCCGGCGGCTGGGGCACGATCCTGCGCTGCATGGGCAAGGAAAAAGAGCTTTCCGGCGGCGAAGAGCAGACCACGAACAACCGCATGGAGCTCACCGCCGTGATCGAAGGGCTGAAGGCGCTGCGGTTCCCCTGCCGGGTGACGGTCACGACCGATTCGCAATACGTTTACAACGGCGTGACCAAGGGCTGGGCGGAAAGCTGGCGGCAGAACAACTGGGTCAAAAAAGACAAAAGGCCGGCGCTGAATGCCGACCTTTGGGAAGAATTGTTAAATCTGCTCGCCGTGCACGACGTGACGTTCGTTTGGATCAAGGGGCACAACAACCACGCCGAAAATGAACGCTGCGACGCGCTCGCCGTGGCACAATCCAGAAAATTTCTCACAGAATGATGCAGATCAGCCCGCTGCAGCCCTCATTGATGACCTTTTCGAGCGTTTGCTGCAGCTTCATGCGCGCCTCGGTCGGCATCCGGCAGAGCTTGTTGTGCAGCCCTTCGTTGACCAGCTCGTTGAGCGATTTGCCGAAGATGTTCGATTCCCAGATCTTCAGCGGATCGCTTTCAAATTCCTGCAGCAGATAGTTGACCAGCTCTTCGCTCTGCGATTCCGACCCGACGATCGGGGCGACCTCGGTGGTGATATCGGCGCGCATCATATGGATCGACGGGGCGGACGCGCGCAGCCGCACGCCGTATTTGCCGCCCTGCTTCATGATCTCGGGCTCCTCCAGCGTCAGCTCCTCCAGCGACGGCATCACAATGCCGTAACCGGTCGCCTCCACCTCATCCAGCGCGTTTTTGAGCCTCTCGTAGGCTCTTTTTGTTTGGTTCATGGCCAGCAGCTCGTTCATCAGCGCCTGCTCGTCGGGGATGTCCGTTTCCGTCACCTCGCTGAGCACCTGATAAAACAACTGCGGCGACGATTCCAGCCGCACGCCTGCGCTGCCGTCTGACAGATCCATCTGCGTGATCTCGGCCTTTTCCACATAATCGCACGCGCACAGCTTCTGCGCGAACGCGGCCACGTCCCGCACGCGCCGGATCTCCTTGGCGGCGTCCGCCACCGCGTCGTCGATGCTGCGGCGCACGTCATGCGTGGGAGCCAGGCTCATCATCCAGCCGGGCAGATCCACGCCGATCTCTTTGATCGGAAACTCGAACAGCACCTGACGGAGGATCTCACGGATCTCCTCCTCCGTCACGGTCTTGCAGTTCACCGGCAGCACCGGCACGCCGTAGGCGGCCATCAGCTCTTTGGCGAGCGCCTGCGCTGGTTTTCCCTGAGGCTGCGTGCTGTTGAGCAGCACCAGAAACGGCTTGCCCAACTGCCTGAGCTCGTCGATCACGCGCTTTTCCGCATCCGCGTAATCGGCGCGGTCGATCTCGCTGATGCTGCCGTCCGTAGTGACGACAAGGCCGATGGTGGAATGCTCGTTGATGACCTTCTGCGTGCCGATTTCCGCGGCCATGTTGAACGGGATCTCCTCGTCATACCACGGAGTTTTGACCATGCGGGGCTGTTCGTTTTCGATGTAGCCCAGCGCGCCGGGCACGATGTAGCCGACGCAGTCGATCAGCCGCACCTTCATTTTTGCACCGTCCCGCAGCGACACCGGCACGGCTTCTTCCGGGATGAACTTCGGCTCCGTCGTCATGATCGTGCGGCCGGAGCCCGACTGCGGCATTTCATCCACGGCGCGTTCCCGTTTGAAATCCTGCGGCATGTTCGGAATGACCAGTTCTTCCAGAAACCGTTTGATAAATGTGGATTTGCCGGTACGCACCGGGCCGACCACGCCGATATAGATATCGCCCTGCGTTCTCTGCGCAATATCGGAATAAATGCTTTTCTGATCCATGTTCTTACCCTCCGTTCAATTTCTCGGAATGATCAAAACGCCGTCGTTTTCGATCCGCTCGCCGCTCAGATGGTTGCGCTGCCGGATCGCCTCGCACGAGGTGCGGTAGCGCTTGGCGATCTCCCAGATCTCTTCGCCGCCCGCGCTGAAATAAACCGTGATCGCGGCGACGGGAGCGACCTCGGCCCCCGCGTCCGGCTGCAGCTCCCCGATCACCTCGTGCTGTGTTTTTTCAAACAGACAGCCGCAAAGATGAAGCTGCGCCCTGCCCTGCACGTCTGCGCCGGAAACGGAAAGCTCCAGCGCATTCACACAAAGCCACGGGTCAAAGACCAGCCGCCCGGTCTGCGCCGTAATATCCTTTTGAATGCGGTAATCGCAGCTTCGATGCGCCAGCTGCGGCTTGCCCTCCTCATCCCGGTACAGCACGCACAGCGACAGCGCACCGCACACCTCAAACTGCGGCTTCGTTTCGTCAAACAGGCTGGTCACGCCGTCGCACCAGGCATCGAGCACCTCGGCGGGAGGGGCTTCGGCAAAATCAAGGCGGCACGAAACCACAAACAGTTCGTCCACAGCTTCGCGCAGCGTGCAGGCCGCCGCGCTCACCGGCTGCAGCGCCAGCGAATCGTTCACCGCGTAAGCATCCGCGGCAGCGTTGACCGAAACGGTCTGATAAGCAAACACGTCGGCGCGCAGGGTCACCGCCAGATCGGCCTGACGCAGTTCGCCGTTCGCGTCGGCCTTGAACGGGACGTCGAGCGACGTGACCGAAAGGCGCACGTCGCAAAGGCTCGTGTCGGTCACGCCCTCCACCTCGGCGATCTGATTGATCGGCAGCGTGTGCTCCAGCCGCTCCACGCGGCCGTTTTCGCCGCCGTAGCACAGGCTCACGCGCACGTCGCCGCGCACGAGCACCTTGCCGTTGACCGCCTTGGTATCCTTCACCGTGGGGATCGCCTCGGCATGGATGACGCCTCTGACCGCCTCCTTTTCCGGCGGCACGGTGATCGGCTCGCTCATTTCAAAGAGCTTGGAGGAACAGCCGGTAAAGTCGCAGGTCTGGAACGCTTCACGCTTCAAAAACACGCCGTCGGTCGGCGCGTCGGTGAGCACCTCGGTCTTTTCCTTGCCGAAAGCCGTGAACCGGACCGTCACGCAGCCGTGCACGTCCACGCGCCGCGGGTTGACCGCACGGCAGTTGACGTAATCGGTTTTGGCGGTGATGCGGCAGGCGGCGTCCTGCGGCAGGCCGCTCATTTCCACCGATTTGCTCAGCGAAACCGTCTGCTCAAAGCACACGATGCGGTCGTTTTCGCCCCAATAGACCAACCGCACCACCGCGTTGCCCTGCGCGCTGATGCGGCTGCCCGACGCGCCGCCGGAGGTCAGATACGGCTCGATGCTGCAATTCAGAATGCTTTTTACGTCGCCGCAGTAATCCGGCAGCGTAATATCGCAGTCAACCGGCTGCTCCGCCTTGGCCTCACGCAGCACGCAGCAGGAGCACAGGGCTTGTTTTTGCACTTGGAAATCCATTCGTCACCCTCGCTTTTCAAAATAGTTTCTGCTGCAATATATTCCGCCGACGCCGACGATATGCGTGATTGGGCTTGAAAAACGATTGGGAATCTGTTATGATAGGCAAAGCATGATTTTAAGGGGGGACAGGTGTGCCGATCCGCATTGACGAAAGCTTGCCGGCCAGAGCAAGCCTGGAAAGTGAAAATATTTTTGTCATGACCAACGAGCGAGCGAGCACGCAGGATATTCGCCCGTTAAGAATTCTGATCCTCAACCTGATGCCCACCAAGATCACGACCGAAACGCAGCTTCTGCGGCTGCTGAGCAATTCGCCCATTCAGGTGGAGATCGAGCTGCTTCAGACCGCCACGCACCGTTCCACGCACACCTCGGCGGAACACATGCTGGCGTTTTACAAGACCTTTGACGAGGTCAAAAACAACAAATACGACGGTATGGTCATCACCGGCGCGCCGGTGGAAAAGCTAGAATTTGAAGAGGTGGATTACTGGGACGAGCTGTGCCAAATTTTCGACTGGGCGGATCACAACGTCTATTCCTCGTTCCACATCTGCTGGGGCGCGCAGGCCGGACTGTACCACCGTTACGGCTTAAAGAAGCACTTGCTCGACCACAAGGTGTTCGGCGTGTTCAAGCACCGCGTGCTCGACCCCTATCACCCGCTGCTGCGCGGGTTTGACGAGGAATTCTACGTGCCGCACAGCCGCTACACCGAAGCGCATTTCGCCGACATCGCGCTGATCAAGGACCTGCAGACGCTGTCCTATTCGCCGGAATCCGGCGTGCATCTGCTCAGCGATATGAAATGCCGCAACTTTTACTCGCTCGGGCATTCCGAATACGACCGCGACACGCTCAAAAACGAATATCTGCGCGACATAAACGCCGGGCTGGATACGCCCGTTCCGGTCAATTACTTCCCCGACGACGACCCGACAAAAGAACCTGTGGTGAAGTGGCGCGGCGCGGGCAGCCTGCTGTTTTCCAACTGGCTGAATTACTTTGTGTATCAGCAGACGCCCTACGACCTTTCCACCAGTTTTGATTATTGACAGACAGAAAACGACCCCGCAGATCGCTTTGACCTGCGGGGTCGCGTTGTTTTCATCAATTCAGTTCAGCGGCCTTCGTGCTTCGCACCGGGGAACCCCCGGCGAGGGTTCCCCACGCCGAAACAGTCCGCCGGACTGTTTC
>CAMJHI010000060.1 GCA_946405475.1 uncultured Clostridia bacterium | reverse complement strand
ATATGACGGAAAAAGATCCGCTCCCTCGTGCGCTTGTGATTTATTCAGTGTTTCCCAAGGAATAGTTCGTGAATGGAGGCAATCTTTTTGTCAAAAACCGCAGGCGTCGTAAGAGAACAGGCTGTAGCCGCTCCACGCTTCATCGGCGCAGATAAGCGCGATCTGGCGGGGCAGCACGTCGGCGTCCTCCGTCCATTCCCCGCGCCCGGCGCCGGCATAGGCGTCCTCTTTGCCCTGCTTATAGGCGGCCAGCCCGCAGAGCAGGCGGACGCTTTCGTGCCGCGGCAGGGTTTCCCACTGGTTCACGACCGCCTCAAACGGCTTTTTTTCATGCAAAAAGCCGAAGTAGATCTGCGGGATCACCCAATCGGCCATGCCGCCCTGCGCCAGCCATGTTGCCGCGTCGGCAAACGCTTCCTCGCGGTTTTTGGTGAGATCGCCTGAGGGACTGACGCTGAATATTTTATCAGCGCCGAACGACTTGACGAGCGCATACGCGCCGCGCAGCAGCAGATTCACCTGCTCCCGCCGCCAATCCGCCAAACTCCTCTCATTGCCCAGCGCGCACGCCTCGGCGTAGCTTTGCCGGTCGAACGATTCCGCGGCCGTGGGATAAAAATAATCGTCGATATGGATGCCGTCCACCGCGTAATTTTGCAGGATCTCGCGCATGCCGTCCAGAATCAGCGACCGCACCGCCGCCTGCGACGGGTCGAACCAGGTCCCGGTTTCGGTCTGACCGACGCAGGTGCGGTAAGCGGCCAGCCGCTCGGGCCATTCGGTCAGGGAATCATAGGACACACGGTAGGGGTTCACCCACGCGTGCAGGCTCAGCCCCTGCTGATGCGCCAGCTCCACCATCACGGCCAGCGGATCGAACGAGGGAGGATCCCCGTTCCGATCGGCGCAAAGCGACGACCAGTCGAACCGCTCGGACGGATAAAACGCGTCGCAAAACGGGCGCACCTGCACGAACAGGGTGTTGATCTCCCCCGCCGCGCAGCGCTGCACCGCCTGCCCGAAGGCTTCGCGGAACGCGGCTTCTCCCGGCCGGCGGAGCATGGCGTTGAGCTCGTAGCAGGTCAGCCAGACCGCGCGGATCGGCTCGACCGGGCGGGACGGCTCCTGCGTCGGCTGCGGTTCATTCCCGCCGTTGGGCGCGGCGCACCCGCCAAACAGCAAAAGCAAGAGTAAAAGCAGTGAAAGAACTCGTTTCATGGCGTGATTTCCTTTTTCGGAATCGTGTGGATCAAATTGACACAACGCGGATTTGCGATTATAATGATTCTTGAGGGAGGCGTGAAAAATGGAACGATATCTGACGCCGTTCATGGTTTATATGGCGGCGGTTTCGGTGGGGTCGATCATCGTGACCGTGCTGGACAAGGCGGCCGCCAAACGGCACGCATGGCGCGTGCCCGAACGAACGCTGCTCATTCTGGCCGCACTGGGGGGCGCGCCCGCAATGCTGGTCACCATGCTGATCATCCGCCACAAGACCCGCCACCTCAAGTTTATGCTCGGCCTGCCGCTGATCATTCTTTTGCAGGCCGTCGCCGCTGTGCTGATCCTGCGGAATCTCTGACCGGAACCGTTGCACAAAGAAACTGCTGAAAAATTGAAACGGCTGCTCTACGCCCGCACAAACGTTGTGGACATAGAGCAGCCGTTTAAGCTTTATTCCGGCTGCTGGGGTGCGATTTCAACAGCGGTCTTCTTAATGTCGATATGGTCATACATCCGCATGAACCGAACGGATACCTTGGTTTGCGTGTGGCAAAGCGGGCACTCGAACACGGCGCGGAAAAAGCGGTTGGAATATTTCCATTCCGATCGTCGCACGGCGTTCACACCGCAGGCAGGGCACTGATAGGTGAGCTGCTTTTTGTCGATCAGCGGGTTTTTGAGGTTGCTGATGGGGTGCGGCTTGAACGCGAGCTTCGCGTAAAAATCGGTGCCGCAGGTTTGCACGTATTCCTGCAGATCGTCAAAATCGAACACCTTGCGGAAGCATTCCGCGCTCAGTTCACTGTCGGCCAGCGCACGATGATGGAAATAGGCATCAGCGTCGATGCCGAGCATTTCCGCCGCGTGGCTGAGTCCGAGCTGCTGCCCCTTTTCGGTTTTGAGCTTGCGCTGCACAAAGGGCTGCAGGTCGACGTAATTGGCCAGAAACGGGATATAGGCGATGCCGTTGAGGTATTTGTAGTTTTCGATGAGCACCCGGATATCGCCGTTGCCCCAGGTGAGCACGATGGTCGGCTCCGACCCGATCCACTTGCGAAGCGTGGAAAACACGTAGGTGAACGGTTCGCCGCCCTGCACGTCGTCGTTGGTGATGCTGGTCAGCTTTTTGACGCTGCCCCGCAGGCGCTTGCCGATGCTCGGACGGATAAAGCTGTTGAAGGTGTCGACCTGTTCGAGTCGCCCGTTGAGCTTGACCGCGCCGATCTCAATGATCTCGTTGATAAATCCCTGGATCTTTCGGCCGTAAACATTGTTCCATTCCAAATCCATTACCACGTATTGCATTCGTTTTCATTCACCCCCTTCCCTTCTTCCCTTGTCCTGATAAATATAATACAGATCCTGCACCCGGCGGAACACCGATTCGCGCAGCTCCTGCGGCGCCAAGATCTCGATGCGCCCACCGTATTGCATGACCCACGAAATGAAGCCCTCGCCGGTGATCACGTCGGCCGTGACCGTGAAATTGTCGGCGTTGCGCGACACGATGGCCGTGCTGTCGCCGAAGCGGTCAAAGATCTCTTCCAGAATGGAATTGGCGCAGCGCATGGTGACCCGCTGCTCGGTGCCGGAAAACATGTTGAACAGCTTTTGCTCGTAATCGGCGGAATCGAACACATCCTGATATTCGCTCACCTCGGAAAACGGCCGCGCCGGACGGTCGAGGATCTTCACCTTTTTGATGCGGTCGATGCGCGTGTGCATGAGGTTGTTGTAGCGGTTGTTGTTGCTGATCAGATAATAGTGATCGTTCGACCAGATCAGCGCATAGGGGCTGACCGCAAAGGAGCGCTCGGAGGTTTTGATGGACAGATCCTTGGCCACATAGTGATGATAATAGTAAAAGCTCACCTGCTTTTTGTCGCAGATCGCGCGGTAGAGCAGGTCGATGTTGTAATACACCTCTTCGTTCTTGCCCTTGTTAGCGGAATTGATGTAGATTTTGTCGAGCATTTTTTCGGCGACGGGTTCGCTGAGCAGGCCGCTGATTTTTGACACCAGCTCGCTGCTCTTTTTGGCCGTGATGAAGCGCGCGGTCTGCACCGCGTCGATCATCAGACGCGCCTCCGCTTCCTGAAATTCACGGTCGGCCAGAAAGAAGCCCTTGTTGCCGCCGCGGGAACACAGGATATCGTAGCCGGATTCACGCAGCGCCTCGATGTCGGAATAGATCGCCTTGCGCTCGGCCACGATGCCCAGACCGGCCAGATAATCACAGATCTCACCCGCGGAAAAAGCGTGCTCTTCATCGGTGCGTTTTTTGAAAAATTCGGCGAGTGCCAGAAGCCGGCGCTTGCTGTTGTTGGAGCCCTTTTCCAATCGGCACGCCTCCTTGAGATAATCTAATTAATTATACTGTTAATCCGATAGGATTGTCAATCATTTCAGGAGATTTCCCTGCGGAATAATTTGCCGCCGCTTACCGCGACTTCAAAGGTGAAATCGATCTGCTCCGACGACGTGCCGAGCAGAAGCGAATGCACCCCGTCGTGCAGGCCGAAAACGAGCTTTTGATCGTAATAACAGAACGCGTCGCGGTCCAGCTTCAGCACGGCACGCTTGGTTTCGCCCGGCTCGAGCGACACGCGCGCGTAAGCCTTCAGTTCCTTCACCGGGCGCACGACGCAGCAGTCATGCGAGCCGAGATAGAGCTGAAGCACCTGCGTGCCCGCACGGGACCCGGTGTTGGTCACGTCGCAGGTCACCTCAACGCCGTGATCGTCAACGCTCATCTGCGCGTCGGTCAGCGAAAAGCCGGTGTAGCTCAGCCCGAAGCCGAAGGGGAACTGCGGCTTGCCGTCGTCATCGCAATAGGCGTAACCGCGGCCGGAGGGCTTGTAAGCATAGAACAGCGGAAGCTGCCCCACGCTTTTGGGAATGGTGACAGGCAGCTTGGCCGAGGGGTTCGTTTCGCCGAACAGAATTTCCGTGAGCGCTTTCGCGCCCTGCTCCCCGGCATACCACGCTTCAATCACCGCTTTCGTCCGGTTGATCCACGCCGACATGTCGATGGGCGCGCCGTTTTGCAGCACGACGATCGCCTTCGGGTCGGCGGCACACAGGCGACGGATGGATGCTTCCTGATCCTCTTTGATCTCCTGCCTTGCCTCGTCAACGATCAGCCCGGCGTCCTGCTCACGGTTCTGATGCACCGTGATCGAAGGCAGACGCAGATCGCTGCGGTCGCTCCCCTCGCCTTCCACGATGGCGGCAAAATACAGGTTCACGTCGCACGTCGGCGCAAGCGTTTCGATCTCGCTGCTTTCGCCGAAGATCACCTCGGCGTCACTGCCCAGATAAGCGCGCAGCGCTTCCAGCGGCGTCGGCGCGTCCTCCCCCTGCCACGGGGTCCCGTAAGGGCCGGAATAGTTGGAGCCGATGGGGATCTTGTCGGCGCTCTGTCCGAACACCCCCACGCGGCGCACGGCCCGGCGTTCCAGCGGCAGCACCGCCTCGTTTTTGAGCAGCACGATCGTTTCGCGCGCCGCTTCAAGCGCCAGTTCTTTATGCGCCGCGCAGCGCACGAGCGGATCGGCGGCAGCCGGGTCGCGGGTCGGCGCTTCAAACAGGCCGAGCCTGAGCTTTGCCTTCAGAATGCGCAGTACGTTTCGGTCGAGCTCCTCTTCGGTCAGATAGCCCTTGTCCAGCGCTTCCCTGACCGTGTCAAAGCTGTTGTAGGGCAGGATCACGTCCAGCCCCGCCTTCAGCGCCATCGCCGCCGCCTTCGCGTCGGAATCGACAAGGCGGTGCGCGGTGTGAACGCCCTGCACGCCGCAGTAATCGGAAACGACAAAGCCGTCAAAGCCCCACTCATCGCGCAGGATCTCGGTGAGAAGGCGTTCATTGGCGGAACAGGGCACACCCTCCCACGCGTTATACGCCGCCATGACGGATTGCGCGCCCGCGTCAAAGCAGGCCTTGAACGGCGGCAGAAACACCTCGCGCAGGGTGCGTTCGCTCGTTTCGGAATAGTTGGAATCGCGCCCGCCCGCCGCGTAGTTGTCGGCAAAGTGCTTGGGGGTGGCGATCACGCCGTTTTGCTCCAGCCCGCGGCACATCGCGGCGCCCATATCGCAGGAAAGCGCGACGTCCTCCCCGTAGGTTTCGACGGTGCGCCCCCAGCGGCAATCGCGCACGACGTTGACGACGGGCGAAAACACCTGCCGCACGCCGACCGCGGCGCATTCCTTGCCGATGGCGCCGCCGACACGCTCGACCATCTCAGGGTCAAACGACGACGCCAGCGCGATGGGCTGCGGAAAGTTCGTGCCCATGCCCCACTGCGCACCGTGCAGCGCCTCGCCGTTTTCGATGGGCGGGATGTGGTGCGGCTGCGCCTCGATGCTGCGAAGCACGTCGGCGTTGATCTGCTCCGTGACCTCGGCGGGCGTCGCCGGTTTTTCGCGGCGGTAATGCATGAAATGGCCGGGGTTGCGGTAGCTGCCGTGCAGCGGGTTGCGCTTGGCTTCATAAGTTTCATCGACGTGGAACAGCATTTCCGCTGTGACCTGATAGATTTTTTCTTCCAGCGTCATCTCGCTGAGGAGCGCCTGCGCGCGCGTTTCATTGATATCGTTCATTGTCCTGCCTCCTGCGGGGATCGTATTCCTTGTTATCAAGCTGAGATATTCTTTTTTGTCACAAAGATATGGCCGACGGCAAACACAACGGCAAAGCCTGCCAGCAGCCAGTGCCGCAGCAGCACGCCGCTGAGCAGGAACATACAGGCAGGCAGCACGGCCAGCGCCATGGCGCGAGCCGCCGTTTTTTGTTTGAAATAACGGGCAAAAAGGATCCAGTAAGCCAGCAGCAGCGCCCCGTTGCCCGCCAGATACAGCAGCATCTGCGGCACGTCGGCAAAGCCGAATTCCCACACGAGCAGCGGCAGCCACATCAGCACGATGCAGGCATAGCGGCCGATCTGCTCAAGCAGGTTCATCAGGCGGTTCGTGCAGCGGTTGGTTTCACCCTTGTTCCGCCGGGCGTAGAGGATGTTGGGGATCAGCATCAGCACCACGATCGCCGCGCTGAAGCCGTTGATCCAGCCGAATTTCATGTTGCTTTCACCGTTCCCTTTCGGTCACGACACGGGGCGGACGATGCGAACCGCGTCGCCGACGTCTTCGATTTCAAAAAAGCAGGGCCGCTCCGACCCGCTTTGGTTCGGGCTGTGGAAGGTGAGCATCAGGCGCCCGGGCGTTTGAAAGATCATGCCGTGGCCGCCGTCATCCGCTTCCAAAACGGGCAGATGTTCAAACGCGTTTTTGATGCTGCCACCCGCAAAGCGCACCAGACATTCGGCGTATTGGTCATTGACAAAGGTAGACCAGAGCATGAGAAGCGTGCCCGTTTTGGTGCGGAACATAAAGGGACCGTCCGTGACGTAATGCTCCCCTTGCGGTTTGGGCGGGATGTAAAACGGCGACGAGGCGCTGAAGAGCGTGACCGGCTCGCCGACGGCTTGGGTCAGATCGGCGCTGAGCTGCGTGTAGCAGACCGTGCCGTCAATGATCTGCGTGTGCTCATGGCTGAACACCAGATAAGGCACGCCGTTTTCTTCATAAAACGTGCCGTCCAGACATTCCCAGCCGTCGGGCGTGACCGCGCCACTGCTGTGCGGCGCAAACGGCCCTTCGGGCTTATCAGCCTTCAAAATGTAAGTGCCGCGCAGGTCGTTCTTTTGCCGGAAGGTGGCGAAAAGATAGTATTGCCCTTTGTATTTGTGCACCTCGGGCGCCCAGTTTTCAACGGTGTTCAGCCCGAAGGCGGTGGAATCAAAGCATTCGATCGGCTCGCTCCACGTGACAAGATCGTCGGAAACGTACACGTCGAAGCCGCCCGTCCGGCGGCCGAAATCTTTCGCTCTGGTGCCGTACAGATAGTATTTTCCGTTTTCGACCAGCACGAACGGATCGCGGATGTTGATCTCTTGATTCTTCATAGCTTTCTCCCTTAAGAAAATGGATTCAAATCGGCTGTTCCAAATCGAACAGGGTATCGATCAATGCGCCGACGCTTTCACAAACGTGAGGCGCCTGCGCGACGACCTCCGGCCGGCCGCCTGCGACCGCCCAGCCGTTATGGCGCAGGATCATGTCAAGGTCGTTGTAATCATCGCCCACCACGGCGGCCGCGTCATCGGGCAATGCAAAATGCCGCAGCACGAACGACACGCCTTCCGCCTTGCCGGTGCCGCGGTTGCCGATGTTGATGTGCGGGCCGTTGACAAACAGGCTCACGGCATGGCCGAAAGCAGGCTGCAGCTCACGGCTGACCGCAAGCGCCCGCTCCTGACTGGGGAAGGTGGCGTAATAGTGCCGCCGGGATTCGCCGACGCGGGAGAAGCTTTCGATATCGGCATAGCCCGCCATGGCTTTTTCCAGCGCGGCAAAGGTTTCGGCCGGTATCAGCGACTCGAACAAAACGGTTTTGTCCGGCGCGAGCACCACCGAGCCGTTGCAGAGAATGAGATAATCAAACGGAAGCCCCTGCTCCCGCGCGGTATGATAAAAATCGACAGAGCGGCCGGTGACGACGCCGAAATAACGGCCGTCAGCCCGCCAGCGGTCGATGGCTTTTCTGGTTGTTTCTTCGATGCGCCCGCTGATATTCAGCGTACCGTCATAATCGGTGGCGATCAGCAGTTTTTTCTTCATCACGGCTCCTTGAAAACGTCACGGACAGCCTCCAGATAACCATAGCCGTAAACGTCGTCCGGCTCCAGATAGCTCATTTCCGTCCACTCGTTCCACGAATTGATCGTGATGAGCGGCACGTCGTTATAAGCGTCGCTGAATTCTTTGGCCATCTGCAGCCCTTTTTTGAAGTTTTCGGGCGTGTTGTTGCGCATAATCGGCCGGGTCAGAAAATGGTGGCGGGGGTTATTATCCCAACCGATGGTCATGTGCGGGTAATAGGGCACGCTGTAGGAAGCGTGGATGCGATCCCACTCCTTCTGCACGTCCGGCAGGATCTCAAGATAATCGCGGTCGCAGTTGACAAAGTGGCAGAACTGATAGTGGGTCACGGAATCAAAGCCGAGCATTTCCACCAGATCCTTCGTTGAGCCGGTGCGCGCCGCATCCACACCGCTGACGTTGACCGCGCCTTCGCTGTAGATCGTCGCCTGCAGGTGCAGATCGGGGAAACCGGCCGCTTTGACCAGCGCGCGGAAATCCTCCAGCGCCGCCCGCGTTTTTTCCACGCCGCCGAGGCCGCGCACCAGATTGCTCATTTCATAGATCATGAACACCGGGCAGCCGTCGATCTTGTAATAATTCGTGCGTTTGAAATACCGATCGATCACGCGGCGGCAGATGCGGTCAAATTCGTCGCGCGGCTGCGTGCCGAGCCAGATGATTTCATTCAGCCCGGACTGCCGCTTATCCCACGTATACCCCGCGTCGTGATTGGCCCACATGAGGTAAAACTGCATGCTTTCGTTGTTCGGCGCGCCGAGGAAGCCGTCATCCAGACACTGCTCCAGAAACGGGCGGCGATCATACCAATACCAATCATAAATGAACACGTTGACGCCGTGGCGCAGCGCTTCGTTGATTTGAAATTCCATGACCTGCGGGTCGGCTTCGTCCACCGTGCCCCACAGCGGTTTGCGCGGCAAGATCTGCCCCTCCACCCTTGCTTCGGCGCTGAGCACGGACTGCCACTCCCCGATCCCCTGTTCCCAGAACTGGCGGGCGCGGGGCTCGCGGCCGGTGTAAGACGGCCAGATATAGGCCGCAACGTCATATTGCTTCATAATCCAGTTACTCCTTGCAAATTTTGAAAACATACCGGCGACAGCTGCTGCTGCCGCCGGTATGAAAGATGATTATTGCATATTCAGTTCAACCGATCAAGCGGGAAGAACCTGAGAGACAGCAGCCTTGAGCAAGCCGGAATCGGCCAGCAGGGCGCCGTCAGCCGTGTCGATCACGCCATCATGGTTCGGGTCGGCGGCAAGCTTCTGCGCATCGGAAAGAGCGTCAGCGGGAATCATGCCGGCAGCGACCAGGTTAACGTAATAAGCGTCCGTGCCGTCAACGGTGCCGTTGCCGTCAACGTCGCCGAAGATGACGACGGTGTACTGCGCGCGGCAGACGTCGTTGCACATAACCTTGATAACAGAACCGGTGTGCAGGTCGGTATCGGCGCATTCGATGGTGCCGGTGCCGATGACCTGAGCGTAATCGGAAGCGAACTTCGCCAGCGTCAGTTCCTTTTCAAGGCCGTAAACGTAGCCTTCCGTGTAATCGACCACGGTGGTGGAGCCGGTTCTGGCCGCAAGTTCAGAGTTCGGGGAAAGGATCGGAATATCGAGGTAAGCGTTGGTCACGTCAGGTACCAGGTTGACCGTATCGCTGACCGTGTAAGCGTTGGTGGAAGTGTTGAGCTTCTGCATAGCCACACAGGTCGGATACTTTGTAGTGGCATTGACGGGGGTACGGCACATACGTTCATCCAGACGGATCGCGCCGCTGGTGATGTCGCTGCTGATGTTGGCGTTGACCTTGAGTTTGTAGGTGAAGACCAGATCCTTCTGCGCAATGATCTGCGGGATATTGGTGCTCTTGAAGGTCGCCGTCTGCAGACGAGAGCACTGCCAGTTCGCAACCTCAAAGCTGGCATCATCGGCAAAGAAGCCGGCCCAGTTGGTGGATGCGAAGTTAGCGGTACCGCT
>CAMJHI010000059.1 GCA_946405475.1 uncultured Clostridia bacterium | reverse complement strand
TCTTCACCGATAAAGATTTCGTCGGTGTTGTTGAAGCCAAAGCCGTCAAAGGGATCATCCCAGCCGTCAGACTCCGTAACAATGTCTATATTCAGTTGAAACTCAACAATATCAAGCACAGGTTTGATATAGTCTTTCAATATTGTCAAGCCCCCTTTCAGCAGATTGAACGCTATTACATATCCATACGGTGAGATTATAACCCTCTATCGTTATTTTGTCAAGGAAAAAATAAAAAAAAGTTTAATAAATTTTTTATTTTTCCTTGTTGTCGCCATACGCGCGTTCCAACCGCCCGCAAACCCGAAAGATGCGGCGGATCAGGAAAAGCATTGACAGATAGATATGCCTGTGTTAATATAATAACAATATTATCTGCTTTTGTCAAGGAGAGAGTGCATTGGCCAAAAAAGAAGATCTGATGAAGGAATTCGGCGTAGCGGAAATGCGCTCGGATTTCAGAGCTCCGGTCAAGCCCATCGCCATGCCGCAGCAGTCCCTGTATCACGACGATCTGGCCGACCTGAACAAACCGGCCGATGAAACGCCGACCCAGCCGGAGACCGGCACAGAAAAGCCGGATCAGCCGCAGCCGACGGAGCAGCCCCACGTTCACCACACCTCCTCCCACAGCAAAAAGAAAAAGCATAAAGTCATCCGCGCACTTGTGAATATTTTTTCCGACCGCACGTTCTGCAAAATGCTCAATTCTTTTTTGTTCTGTATGATCGTCAATGCCTTTGAGTATTTCTTCCTGATCAATCAAAAAAACATCCAGACCAGAGGCGCCATCGGCAAAATCTTCGGCGTGATCGTGATTTTCGTGTTTATGTATTCGGCACGCCTGAAACCGCGCAACATGGGTTTGCCGCCTGATCCGAGGGTGATTTTCAGCGGCATCAAAAAATCGTTTTTGTTTTCGCTGGCGTTCATCCCCGCCTACCTCGTCGATATCCTGCTGGTGCTCATCAGGCGCGGGCACCCGCACCTGACGGTTTTTGCCTATAACCAGCCGCATTCCTCTGTGGGGTTTGTGGATTGGATCGCCAACATTCTGCTGCTCATCGGCATCAGCGCGCTTTCCGCGTTCATGCTGGAATTCCTGTTCCGCGGCATTATCCTGCGCATGGGGCGATCCAAATTCGGCTTTGGACAGACCGCGTTCATCGTGTCGCTGTTCTATTCCATCTGGTACCTCATCATTCCCCTTTCCAAAATCACGCGCTTCTCAGCGTCAAGTCTCGTGCCGCTTTGCCTGTTTTATCTGGTGTTTGAATTCTTCCTGTCTCTCAAATGGTGCCTTTGCGTGCGTGCGACCGGCGCCGTCTGGCTGGCCATTTTCGACCATTTCCTGTTTATCACCATCACCGGCCTGCTGCGCGTGGTCGACACCACCGTCGGCCTGTCCAATTATATCGACGTCAACAAATACTGGCGCTATATCGTTTACCAGATCGTTTCCTTCATTCTGTGTTACCTGTATTACAAAAAGAAAATGCTGCTTCGCAAAAAGATCAACCGGGCGAACGGCGTTCAGGCCGGCTTTGTTTTTGACAGCCTGGCCGACATGGTGCCCGAGGACATCAACGCCGACAAAAAAACGGCCGACGACAGAACGGTCGTCATTGACGAAGCTTATCGAAAGCATCTGGATTCCCAACAAACCTCAGACAGTCATCATTAGGAAAAGCCGCTCCGGGTCACAACGACCGGAGCGGCTTTCAGTCTGTTCAGGACAGCAGCAAACCCGTCAGGGCGGCGACGGCGGCGCTGATGAGCGCGCAGATGAGCTTATCCCAGTATTCGCCGGGGCGTTTGTTCTGTCGCGCGACGCTGTCCTTCAGTTCCCGCAGCGTTTCCAGAATGCTCTGCATGGTCTGTGACATCGTCGCCAGTTCCACCGCCGTTTTGTTGGTGCCCCGAACAGCTCGGCAATATCCGCCTCGTTCTTGTTCAGGCGGCGCAGCAGATCTTCCTCACTCATAGGCGTGCCCCGTGTTCGGCGCCGAAAACGCCTTGTTGAACTGCGCCAAGGCCGCTTCACACAGCACCCTGATCTCAAGCTCGGTCACGGCCACGCCGCGCTGCGCAAGCATTTCAGCCATGGCTTCGGCGCATTTGGCGAATTTTTCCGCGCCGTGCAGCTCACGGTAGACCTGTTCCACCGCCTGCACGCACAGTTCGGCCACTTCCCGTTTCGTTTTGTCGTCGCGGTACCGCCCGACCAGCCGTTTCACCCAAACGCCCGCGGCGCCGGCCAGCGCCGTGAGAGCCGCATAGGCGATCGTCAGGCCGTAAGCGGACACAAATTCCGTTAAAAATCTCAAAGCGTGATCCCTCCGTGATAGGATACAAAGCCGCATTTCATCGTGGATGACGTGCGGTAAAGCAGCAAATAGCACCCCTCCGCCACCGCCGTGCAGGTCGCCGTTTCGCCCGGCTCCAAAAAGCCGATCGAACGGCGTTTTGCTTTGCAGTCGGCAACGGTCTGATAGACCTGTTCCCGGGTGCTTCCGTTTTTCCAGGTGCGTTCCATAAATTCCTCCTTCGCGTTTGAAAACTCATACCAATCGATATACCGGTTCGGATCCAGCAGGTTTTGGGCGTACTGCCAGCGTTCCGCGCGCTGCAGCTCGATGTGCAGGTGCGGCCCCGTGCTGTTGCCGGTGCTGCCCATCAGGCCGAGCTTCTGCCCGCACGTCACCTTGTCGCCGGGTCTGACCGTCGGCTTGTGCGCCAGATGCGCGCACAAAATAACAATCCCGTCGGTCGTTCGGTAAACAATGTGGTTGCCGTAGCTTGAGCCGCAGTCGTTCACGCGCTGCACGACACCGTCAGCGACAGCGACGATGGTTTTATCCGTGCTGCACACGCGGTCGACGCCGGTGTGATAGCCGCATTTCCAGCCGCCCACTTTTTTGAAAGGCGTGGTCTGCACGGACGGCCGGTTAAAGGGCGAGCGCATGAACAGCCCCCCTCAGCCAACAGAAAAGCGCCGCGGCATACAGCCCCGGCAGAATGAACAAAGCGTGGATCATTCCTCTTCCTCCTCCAAAACAAAGCGTTCGACGATGACGCCGTCTGTTACATCATATGCCGGAACGTAAACGTCGTCCGCTCCGGGTTCGGGCGGCTGCGCCCGGAGGATCGGCAGCCAGCCCGCCATGGCGTACTGCGCCGCCGTGGCGTTGATGATCTGCACGGCGATCTCATTGCCTTCCTCGTCAAAAATCACGCTTTTGAGCCGATTCGGCGCGTAAATCAGCCGGCCGTCGACCAGCTTGCCGTAATTGTAATTCTTTTTTACCATTAAATCACCCCATAATAATAGTCCAGTAAATCTTCAGCCGCTTCTTTACAAAAAAAAGAACCACCGGAACTATTTTGTCCTTCATACGATTTGCCTGTCAGCAAATTCATAATCGGAAGATTGTTCACATTGATTGACTGCGCATAGGTAATGACTTCTTCGATTGAGTTGTATTGTGGACTGCCCCACGTCGTATTGGAATATGAGTGAACATAGCCGTCCGTTCCGGTAAATCTTTGCCAACCATTCTGCGCCCACTTACTGGCAACAACCGCGTTATCAGCTCTTCCCGCGGTCGACATTAAAATAAGATATAACCAATACGGCTTGTATGGTGAACTATATTTGGTTTGATGGATGATAGCCATACCGCAAATCGCCGCACCGTCATTTTTCTTTGTCACGTCGGTCAGGATCACGTCGCCGGGATTTGAAAAGACAAGTCGTTCACGCGGAATCGCCTCACTCTCCGCCCATTGCATCATCAACCTGCGCCGCAAAAGACTCATGGTTCTTCCTCCTCCACGTCGACCGCGCACCAGAGCGCGACGTTGTTCAGGATCGAGATCTGATAGTGCTTATTCGGCTCAAAAGTCGGCTCGTTCGCCCATTCGACCGAAGCGGGAAGCGTAACGGTGGGGGCGGTCGCGCCGGTGACGAACTCAAGCAGATATTCAGCAGCCAGCCCGGCGTGCGCGTTTGAGGTCGACAGGCCGGTGACGGTCAGCGACGTGATCGGATTTGACAACGCGTTGCCGAAGCGGTAAAGCACGTGCGGAACGATGGCGCCGGTGAACGGATCGTTCTCGTTGCGGATCGGCGGCAGCCCCGCCAAACGGTTGTCATAGGTGAGAAGAGAGGTCCCGCCGACCGAGGCAAAGGCCAACTGGTCGAGCGTTGCCTTGTTCCGATGCGTGTGGCTGTCAGACGCCAGCGCATCCATGCCGAGATCGAGCTCGGTGCCGTTGAGCGTCAGCTCACCCTGTGAAACGCTGGTATCGGCGACGCTGTCGATGGGGATATCGATATAATCCGTGCGGCTGCCCGTGTCGAACGTGACCGTCTGCACCTCGCCGTAATACAGCCACAGACGCAAAAAGCTCTTGCCGCTGTTCGTCACGGTTTCCACGCGGCTTATCACGCCGCCGTCATCCGCCATGCGCACCTCTGAGCCGCCCCAGCGCAGACGGTCCCAGCCGGTGTAATCCAGTGAAAGGCCGGGCTGCCCCGCCGGCGCGGAGGCTTCCGCTTCCGCCGCGTCGCAGAAAAAGCCGTCAAGCGTCGCCGGGTTGTCGTGATGGTGCCGATCCGCCGCCAGCGACGTGATCTCAAGCCATTGGCCGCAATAAGCCATCAAGGCGGTCGGACCGAAGAAAACGGGCGCCGAAATCGTGCCCTGTTCCACGATCTCGACGGTATCATAGGCCGGCAGGCGAACGGAGGACGGGACCGTTCGCAGCTCCGTCATAGTGCCGCGAAGGAACCGCGTCGACCGATCCGGGCAGAGCACGCCGTTGATGTAGGTGGCTTCGAACCCGTCCGTTGCCTGATTGCCGCGCCACCCGGTGATCATGCTGAAAACACTGACCGCGTTTTGCTGCCCCATATCACCCTCCTCCCAATCGGAGGTAACGCTCAGGAAGCCGACCAGCTCCCCGGCCCGGCGCAGGTTGAAGTAAAACGGACAGCGCGACGCCGGCTGCCGCAGCAGCTCCTGCCATTCGCTCACTGCCGCGGCCTGCAGCAGCTCGCCGCTCGTGGTCAGTTCCCGGCCGCTTTCGCGCAGGGTCACCGTGTTTTGCGGGATGAGCAGCACGGTCTCACCTGGCTGCGGATCCGTCGGCAGAGCGGTGACGATGGGCAGCGACGAACAATCAATGGTGATGGCGCCGCTGTCATCGGTCAGGATCAAATTGCGCCCGCCCTGCAGCGTCACGGCGTTGTGCCCGTTGATTTTGGCCAGGAACAGCCCCTGATCCAGCGCCGCGGTGAGCGTTTGATTGAGCCGTACCGTCTGCGCCTCGGCGTCAAGCAGCCGCTCGAGCAGACCGTTGGCGTCCCAGGTCATCGGCAGCGCCTCCTCCCCTTGAAGCGAGGGCTGCAGCGGGATCAAAAAAGGCGGTGATTTCACCGCCGCCGCAACTTCACCGGTCGCGTCTTTTTTGACCGCCTCCAACTGGACCGCCAGACAGGTCGTCGCCGTCAGAAAAGACGGCAGTTCAAAATACAGCACGCCCTCGTGGAGATCCTGCACGGGGCCGACCGTGATTTTCTGCGTCATCGGGTTGTCCGCGTCAGCATCCCGCACAAAGCTCAGATAGTACTCATCCGGCTCGACGCTCGTTAGGTCTTCACTCAGCGTCACCGCCAGACGCACCGCGCAATGCTCATCCTGATAGGACAGCGCGTCGCCCAGAACCGCTTTACCGTCGCCCGTAAAGGAAACCGATAGCTCTCTCACACGGCAGCACACTCCTTTTTGTCATAATAACCGGCCAGATGCCGCTGGATCTCCGCCTGCTCCTCCCGCTGCGCATACAGCACGGACAGGTTGCGCATCAAACGGCTGACCATGATGTTTCGGTGCCGACGCCTTGCGTCAAGGATCGCGCGGCGGCAGCGCTCGATCTGAGAATCCAGAATCGACACATTTGCCGCATATTCGTCGGCCAGCTCCTTCAATGATTTCTGCTCCATTCCTTGTTCCTTTCTTATTCCGTCTTTTGAAAATGATAATCCTCAAAATAAACCAGATGCCGCAGCACACGCTCGATTTTTTTGTGGGCGCGTGACAGCGTGTTGTAGACGTTCGTTGCGCGGGTGCTGCTCTGCTGCGCGATCTGACCGACGGAAAGCCGATCATAATAGTGAAGCCGGATCACCCGCTGCTCCGCCGGGCTCAGCTCCGTTTCGATCACCGAACGCACCACGGCATACAGATCGACCGCCTTCACGCCCGGCACAAGCGAAAAACCCTGATCCAGTTCTCTGCACCAACTGTCATAGGCTGCCTGTGACCACTCGTTTTCAATGCTGTCGCCCTCGCGGATCCTTGCTTGCTTTGCTTCGTTCAAAGCATCACCACCTTTTTTGCAGCGTCAAACCTGACGCCGCTTTTTAGTTCCCTGCGAGAGTCATTTTTCGTCTTCAAGTACGAAATTTACGACTCTGTTTATTATTCTATCGAACAAATGTTCGCGTGTCAAGTAGTAAATTCGGCTGATACCGAATTTGGGTCTGATTCTTTTTGACAGTTGCAAAAGAAGAATGGATGTGGTAAAATAGTGATGTATGATTTTCAGAAGGAGTCTTTTTTGTGAATAAACGCAGTTTCCTGATCCTGTTTTTGACCTTTTCGCTTTGCATCCTGTGCCTGCAGGGCTGCGGCGGCAAAGAGCCGAAGCCCAGCGAAGGCAGCACAACTACGACCGCTGCCGCGCCGATCAATCACGGCACATTCAAAAACTACGAATACGATGAGTATGAGGATCACGTGATCCTCACCGCCGTTTTGAGCGATGAGGCCGTTGTGTGGCTGCCCCGCTCCGTCAACAATAAGCCGATCACCAGCTTCGGCACGATCTTCGCCAAAAACTTCAAGATCAACTCCATCCACATCCCCGGCTCTTATGTTGAGATCGTCGACCGCGCGTTCTATATGTGCGATCACCTCAGTACCGTCAACATTTCCAGCGGGATGAAGTCCATCGGTAAAGAGGCGTTCGCCGGCTGCTCCTCGCTGTCAGTCGCCAGAATTCCTGCCACCGTCACGCAGATTGCCGATGACGCGTTCCTGTACTGCCTGAACCTCGTCATTTTCGGCGAGGAGGGCTCCGCCATTCAGCAATACGCCGATCGGTTCCAGAGCATCAACTTCCGCCCCGTCGAGCCGGAAACGACCAACGACGTCAGCAAAGAGGACGCTTCTGATACGACCAAGGAAGAGGTCTCCGAAACGACCACGGTAAAAGAAACCACCACGCAGGCGCCCGCGACAGAAGCACCGACCGAAGCGCCGACTGAGCCGCCGACGGAACCGCCGACAGAGCCGCCGACAGAGCCGCCCACGGAAGCGGAAACAACCACGATCCCCGACGATCAAATGGATATATAAAGAATAAAGGATGACCGCTCTGAGTGAGCGGTCATCCTTTTTGATTGATGGTATTCTGTTTCAGCGAACGAACAGGTTTCTGATCCAATCGAACGCCACGCGGAAGAAGTGAAGGATCCGAGTCCAGATGGTGAACGATTCCGTGTATTCCTGTTTGGCTGCGCCCGCGTTGTAGGGCGTTTGCCCGCCGGCATGATCCAACCCGATGGTCGTATCCGGCAGCGTGCCCGCGTTGTTGTAATCCCACGCCTCAAAGCCCTGCTGCAGGACGGGTGAATCCGGTTCAAAAGAAAAATCGAAGTTGGCTGCGTCATGGAATTTCGGGTCGACGACGACGCTGTCCTCCAGCCAGCCCTGCCGTTCGGCGCGCCTGACGGTCATGCACTTGTTCGTGTCGCCGTTCCGGTTGACGTAAACCTCGTCGCCGTTGGTCAGATCCCAGAAATAATTGTGCTTTGCCTCAAACAGATCCTTCCCCTCCATATGGGAAAACGTCGCCGCTTTGCCGTCGGTAAGGAGAATGTTGTCGGTGAAGCGCGCCGTGAGCTTGCCTTCCACGCGCGACACCACGCGCACCTGCGATTCGCCGCTCAAGGCAAAAATGTTGTTGCGCACGGTGTTGTTTTCGCCGTAATGCAGGTGATAGGAATCGTTCCCGCAGGCAAACACCAGATTCTTTTCGATGAGCATCTGCGACGAGCCCTCGTCCGGGTAGATGCCCCAGCCGCCGTAGCCGCCCTCGCCGGGGTCGGCCGCCACGTTGTGGATGCAGTTGCCGGAAAGCACCGTGCCCGGCTGAATGCCCAGCGTGTAGATGCCGCCCATATCCGACAGCCAGCCCTGCCCGATGTCATAGATGAGATTGTCGCAGATCTTATTGTTATAGGTCACGGAATAGCCGTAGCCCCACGACCAGCCGACGGAAATGGCCGTATAGTAGCCGTCGTGGATCTCATTGTGCAGCACGTCGACCGAATTGGCGTGAATGATCAGCACACCCACGGCGTTGAAGAACACCCGGCCGTAGCCGTTGATGAGGTTGTTGCGCACGGTGATGTTCTTCGTGACCATCGGATCGTCCACGGGAACGTTCTGCCCGCGGATATACACCGCCTGCGCGCCGATGTTGCAGAACAGGCAGCTGTCCACGGAGGATTCCTGCACATTTTCGCCCAAAAACACGGCGCATGCTGCTATATCGCGGAATTCACAGTTCTGCAAGGCAAAGCCCTTTGCGTTTTCACAGACAATGCAGCCGGGCGCATTATACGCTGCCTGAGAAAAATCTCTGCCTTCGGGGATATTGAACCCGTTGCCGCGGAAAACGATTTGCTCGAAACGAATACCGTCCACGCCGTCTATGGAAAGCAGCGTTTCGGTTTCGCCGCCCCAAAGGGTAACACTGTCCGCTGTTTCACCCGGCAGCGGGATGTAGTAGAGCAGACCGTTCGGCTTGTCGAGATACCACTCGCCGGGCGTGTCCAGCGCTTCAAAAACGTTTTCCAAAAAGTATCGCTCGTTTTCATGGAACGTCATGGCAGACGGCTTGGTAAACTCCAAAACCCCGGTAGCCGGATCATAGCTCTTGACGCGCAGCATCTCATCTTTCCAGAAGTGCAGCACACGCACGACTACGTCGCCGATATTCTGCATGGCGGGAATATCATTTTTGTCGGCGATCAGCACCGTATAGCCTTTGTGAAAATTGGCGTCGACCTGAAGATCCGGGTTGATGCAGTACCGGTCGTCCACATCGTGGATCATCAAATAGCCGCTCTCCGGATACCGCGTGCGCGGCAGCGTTGTTTCGGCGTTAAAGAGGATGTTGAAATCCGCCTGTTTTCCGACGAACTTTCTCAGTGCCTGCACGCCGTTGACCGTGCAGGGTTCAAAGCCGGTATACGGAACGCCCGCCGTGAACGTGACGCGTTCGCCGTTGTAGGCCTTGTAGGTCACGTTCGGCCGATCCGTTTGGTCGAACCGGACAGTGTCGTGCATGGTGTAAGAGCCTTCCCGGAAATAAACCGTATCGGCTCCGGTGGTTTTGGCCAGTTCTTTGGCGGCATCCAACGTCGCCAGCGGCGAAGAAAACGAGCCGTCGTTGCTGTCGCTGCCGTTGGGGGCGACAAAAATTTCGTTCCCCGCGGCAAAGGCAGAAAAGCAGACGGACAGGGGGAACAGCAAAACAGCCGATAAAAATAGGGAAAGAAGCTTTTTCATAGCATGACCTCCTTAGTCTGTATCATAGCACACGCCGCCGCAAAAAACAAGGAAGGAATCGCATGGACGGCGCTTGACAAATACCCATATGGGGTATATAATAGTGCCATAAAATACCCCAACGGGGTATGGGAGGATTCCGTATGGCTGAACAAAACTGCTGCAAACGCAAAAAGAAGCGCAGCGAAGAAGAATACAAAGCGCTGATGAACCGACTCAAACGCATTGAGGGACAGGTGCGCGGCGTGGCCAAAATGGTGGAGCAGGACGCCTACTGCCCGGACATTCTGGTGCAGGTGGCCGCGATCAACAGCGCGCTGAACAGCTTCAGCAAGGTGCTGCTGACGCAGCATCTGCGCACCT
>CAMJHI010000058.1 GCA_946405475.1 uncultured Clostridia bacterium | reverse complement strand
CGGCGACAAGACCTACTTTGTCGCTTACGACTGGCGCAAATGCCAGTTCGACGTGGCGGACGAGATCAACGAATCGGTCGAGCTTGCGCTCGCCGAACACCCGGAATTTGACAAGGTGACCATCATCAGCTGCAGTATGGGCGGCATGGAGACCGTGGCCTACCTGACCAAATACGGCTATGACAAGGTTCAGCGCTGCATCTTCCACTCCTCCACGTTCTTCGGCACCTACGTGGCCAGCGACTGCCTGACCGGGCGCATCCGCATCGACCCCACCACCCTGTGCCGCTTTGTCAGCTACCACGTGCCGGCGCTCAAGACGCCGCTGAACCTGCTGAACAAAATCGGCGTGGTCAAAGGCGTCTGCGGCTTGCTGCAAAGATTCATCGACAACAACAAGCGGCAGGTTTATGACGAGCTGCTGCGCGACACCTTCGGCACCATGCCCGGACTCTGGGGCGTGACGCTGCCGGAGGATTATGAGGAAGCGAAGGCCTACGTGTTCGGGGATCAGATCGGAGAATACGCCGGGCTGATCGAACGCGCTGACGCGCTGCAGGAAATGGCCGCCAACGTGCCCGCGCTGATCAAACAAATGGAAGCCGACGGTGTGGAGTTGAGCGTGGTCGCGGGCTACAACGCCCCCCTTGCCCCGGCCTATGAACGCTCGGTGACCAACGGCGACGACACGCTTGAAACCGCGCTCATGTGCGGCGGCGCAGTCGTGGCCAACCTCGGTGAAACGCTTGGCGACGATTACGTGCCCGCCAACCCCGAAAAGCTGTCGCCCGACCGTGTGGCCGACCTGAGCGGCGTCATCCTGCCGGAAAACACGTGGCTGGTCAAAAACGCGCCGCACGTCGCTTTCCGTTACGGTTCGGATTGCGCTGCGTTTGCCATGTGGCTGATCACCTCGCCCGAAGCGCCGGACATCCACACCGACCCGAAGTATCCGCAGTTCATGCAGGCCAGCCCCGAGCAGGCGCTCTCGCCGCTGAAATAAGCCTTGAAATAAAGATGAAACCGCTGCCGTCCCATTCGGACAGCAGCGGTTTTTGAATGTGTTTTTTTATGGAATGATGATCTCGGTGCCGATCGCTTCGCCCTTGTCGAGCCAGACGTTCAGCGGCACGACCTTGACGGTGTAGCTGCCAGCCGCCGGCGCATCTATGGCGCAGGTCAGCGTTTCGGGCATCGGCTCAAAGTAATAGCCGGAATAGATCTCTTTTTCGGCAACGGCCTTTTTCGGCTTCGCGTTGTCATAAAGAGAAATGCGGTAGCCGTAAACGCAAACGTCGTCCTTGGCCTGATCGAAGGTGACCCGCACCTTGCCGTCGCCGGTCAGTTCTGCGGTCACGGCCGCGTCCTGTTCAAAATACGGGATCGACGCGGTCTTTTTGCGCGCCGAGGTGTAGGCGTAATGCGCGGTGTCGAACACGTCGTCGATCTGCCAGACGAGCTGCTTGCCGGGGTCGTCGGTGTTGGACGGCGTCTTGAAGAAATCCTCGGTGAGGATATTGAACGGCTGCACACGCACCCTGTTTTGCGCGTCGACCTCCACGATCAGATACTGCGCGGCGTTACGGCTGCCTTCTGGCACGGTGTTGTCGCCGATGTCGCGCTCCATTTCAAAGTAATTGAGCGTGCCCGTACCGATCTGCGTGTAGCTGTTCTGCCAGATATCCAGCGGATTGTTGATGGGGCCGTGGGAATGGCCGGAAAAATTGATCACCTGCGGATATTTCGCATAGACCAGGTGCAGCGGCAGGAACATTTGCGTGAACCAGCTGCGGGAAACATAAACCGTGTTCCAGATGTGGCCGTGCTGCATAGTAAAGATCGGCTTGTCGGGCGCATCCTTTTCAGCTTTTCGCAGTTCCCGACCCAGCCAGAAAAGCTGGTCGGGCGTATGCCAGGTGTCGGTCGGGTTGGGCGACATGCCGATGAAATGGAGGCCCTTGATCACCACGTGCTTGTCGCGCGGTTCGCCCATGTGGCGCTCATAGCCCTCCAGCCCCGTGTAACGGAATTCGTGGTTGCCCATGACCGTGACCATCTGCGTTTCGGGGCGGATGTTTTCGTTGATCACGCGCTTGAGGATCTCATACTCCTCATCGGAGCCGCTGTCGCAGTTGTCGCCCACGAGCACAACGGCGTCGAGCGAGCGGTAGGACGCGTGGCCGTCGCTGTAGCGGTAGGCCGTTTCAAACAGCTTGCCCAGACGCTCGGCGTTGGTGTTGTCGTTCGTCGTGATATGCACGTCGGACGCGATAGCAAAACGGAACACAGGTTCAAACGCCTGCTGCGTTTCTTCATCCAGCGTTTGCTCCAGCTCGGTCTGCCTGTTCTTTGAAACGACGGACAGACCGGTGACCAGCAAAACCAGCGCCAGCGGCAAGGCAAGCACTGAGGCGATTCGGCGAAACAATAACATGATAATCCCTCCATAGTGATCTAATCAATGAGAATCTCTTTGATGTACAAGCTGAACGCTCCTTTTGATTACTGCGCCGTACCCGTCAGACCGATGTCGGCCGCGTAGGGCTTCATGCCCTCGATGCAGATCTCCGCCGCCTCGGCGACCGTCATGCCCAGCATGTCGCAGCCGCTGTTGATCAGCGCGCGGTCGCACTTGGCGGCAAATTTTTTATCCTTGAACTTTTTCATGAAGCTTTTCAGCTCAAGGTCGGTGATGCCCTGCGGGCGCATGCGGGCGCAGGCCTGAATGATGCCGGTCAGCTCGTCCACGGCAAACAGGCTTTTTTCAAGGTTCGTTTCGGGCTTGACGTCGGTGCAGATGCCCCAGCCGTGGCTGAGAATGGCGCGCACGTCGGCCTCGTCGACGCCTTCGGCGAGCAGCTCTTTTTCGGTGTGCTGTAAATGCTCCTCGGGATATTTTTCGTAATCGTAGTCGTGCAGGTAGCCGATGGCCATCCAGTGCTCACGGTCTTCGCCGAAATGATCGGCCATGGCACCCATGGCGTACATCACGTTTTTGGCGTGCAGGATCAGATGCTCCTGCGTCACCTGCGCGTCGTTGAGCTCTCGTGCCCGTTCTAAAGTGAGTTTCATCTTACTATCTCCTTTTTGTCAGATTGCCTTGCCTTCAAACTGCGTCTGATACAGCGCGCTGTAAACGCCGTTTTGCGCCAGCAGCTCGTCGTGGCTGCCGGTTTCGACCACGCGGCCGTGATCCATGACCACGATCCGGTCAGCGTCGCGCACGGTGGAAAGCCGGTGCGCGATGATAACGCTGGTGCGGTTTTTCATCAGGTTCACCATCGCGTCCTGAATCTTCTTTTCGGTGCGCGTATCGACCGAGCTGGTCGCTTCGTCAAGAATGAGGATCTTCGGATCGGCCAGCACCGCGCGCGCAATGGCCAAAAGCTGCCGCTGACCGTGCGACAGGCTTTCGCCCGCGTGAGACAGGAAGGTGTCGTACCCGTCTGGCTGCCGCTCGATAAAGCGCGAAATGTTGCTCATTTTCGCGGCGTTTTTCATGCGCTCATCCGAGGCGTTCCGGTCGGCGTATTTGATGTTGCCGCCGATGGTGTCGGAATACAGGAAGGTATCCTGCAGCACGATCGCCGTGTTATGGCGCAGCTCGTCGCGTTTGATGTCGTTGATATTCACGCCGTCGATCAGAATCTCGCCCGAATCGAGGGGATAGAACCGCATGAGCAGATTGACCACCGTGGTCTTGCCGCTGCCGGTTGCGCCCACAAGGGCGATCTTCTGCCCGGGCTTGATGTCCAGATTGAAGTCGTACAACACCTGCTTGCCCGGGATATAGGAAAAGTTGACGTGGCGGAACGAGATCTCGCCCCTTGTCTCTTTCAGCGGCTGATCGCCGCTGTTGTCCTCATCCGGGTGATCCATCAGCGCAAACACGCGCTCCGCGCCGGCGATGGCGGTCTGAATGGTGCCGTAGAGCTGCGCGATCTCGTTGATCGGGCGGGAAAACTGCTTGGCGTAGATGATAAACGCTGAAATGGTGCCGATGGTGATCAGCCCCGTGTAGGCAAAATAGCCGCCGAACGCCGCCACGATGACAAAGCCGATGTTGGAAATGCAGTTCATGATCGGCCCCATCGAGCCGCCGAGAATTTCCGCCTTGACACTCACCTTCGCCAATTCGTCGGAGGTCGTTTCAAATTCACGCGTGACGTCGTCCTGCTTATTGTAGGCCACGATGGAACGGTAGCCGGTGATCATTTCTTCGGAATGGCCGTTGAGCTGACCTAACAGCGCCGAACGCTTGCGGTAGACCTTGCGCATGACGTCCGACATTTTTTTCGTGACCAGCACGGTGAGCAGCACCGAAACCATGGTGATGAGCGTAAGCTGCCAGCAATACAGGAACATGATGGTGACCGTGCCGATGAGCGTGAGCACGCCCGACACCAGCGACCCAAGGCTCTGGGACACAGTGTTCGACACGTTTTCCACGTCGTTGGTCATGCGGCTCATGATGTCGCCGTTGGAATGCGTATCCAGATAGGGAATCGGCAGATTGTCGATTTTTTTGAACAGATCGTGGCGCATGCGCCGCACGATGCTCTGGCTCACGCGCGCCGCAAGGAGCGACTGCGCCAGATTGGCGCCCACGTTCACCAAAAAAATGCCGAGCAGCAGAAACACGCAGCGATAAAGCGGTGACCAATCATGCGCCTTGATGCTGTCGATGGCTCTGCCCTGCATGGCGGGCGCGGCCAGCGACAGAAGCGTCACGGCGACAACCGCCACGATCAGCCCCGCCAGCTGCTTTTTGGCGCCGCTGAAATATTTCAGCAGGCGCGACGCGGTGCCTTTGATGTTGTCGGCCTTTTCGATTTCGGCCGGACCGCGGCCGGGTCCGCCCCGACCGGGTCGGAAATTGACGGTCTGCGCCACGGCCTGCTTAAGGTCGCCGCGCGTGACGGCCAGTTTTTCATCGGGTCGTTTTTCAAAGCCTTTCGGCAGGCTGTCCTGCTTGTTTGCCATTACGCCGCGCCCCCTTCCTTTTGCTGGGAAAGGTAGATGTCACGGTAGATTTCCGAGCTTTCCAGCAGCGATTCATGCGTGCCGTCGGCTGCGATGCGGCCGTTATCGAGCACGATGATGCGATCCGCCTTGCGGATGGAGGCGATGCGCTGCGCAATAATGATTTTGGTGCTGGACGGATCCTGCTCGTCAAGCGCCTTGTAAAGCGCCGCTTCGGTGCGCAGATCGAGCGCGCTGGTGGCGTCGTCAAAAATCAGGATCTCATGCGGCTTCAGGATCGCGCGCGCCACGGACACACGCTGCTTCTGCCCGCCGGACAGCGAATGGCCGCCCTCGGACACCGGCGTGTAATAGCCGTATTCTTTTTCGCAAATGTAATCGTCCGCCTGCGCCGTCTGCGCGGCGGCTTTGATCTGCTCGGGCGCTGCGTCGGGCGCGCCCCAGCGGATGTTTTCTTCGAGCGAACGCGAATAAAGCTCCGCCCGCTGCATCACAACGGAAATTTTGTTCCGCAGCGCCTTGAGCGGATAATCGCGCACGTTTTTGCCGTCGACCAGCACTTCCCCCGACGTTGCTTCATAGAACCGCGGGATCAGGTCGATGAGCGTGGATTTGCCGCTGCCGGTCGCGCCGATGATGGCGAGCGTTTCGCCCTGGCGCACGGTCAGGTCGATGTGCTCCAGCACGTTCTGCGTGGTGCCGGGATAGGCAAAGCTCACGTCACGGAATTCCACCGTGCCGCGCGCCGTTTCGGGCTGCGTGTCTGCGCCGTCCGTCAGGCTGGGCTGACTTGCCAGCACCTCGTTGATCCGGTCCGCCGACGCCTTGGCGCGGGTGAAGGACTGGAAGATCATGGCCATAAAGCCGAAGCCGCCGAGGATCTGCGTCAGATACGTGATGGCCGCCATGATGCTGCCGGGCGTGAGGCCGCCGTTGTTTTTCACCGTGATGCCGCCGACCACGATCACGCCGACGACGCAAAGGTTCATGATGATGTTCATGCCGGGGCCGAGGAATGCCAGCAGCGTCATCACGCGCAGGTTTTGCCGGCACAGGGCGTCGTTGGCGCGGTCGAACCGATCCAGCTCATAATCTTCTTTGACGTAGGCTTTCACAACGCGCGCGCCCGCAACGTCCTCCTGCATGACGTGGTTCACGCCGTCGAGCTTTTCCTGCACCGTGCGGAACAAGGGCGAGGCTTTGCGCAGGAAGAACACGATGAGCAGAATGAGGAACGGCATGCCGCACGCCGCCACGAGCGAAAAGCGCGGCGACTGACGCCAGAGCATGAACACGCCGCCGAAAAACATCACGCCGTTTCGCACCAGCCCGCGGATGGCGAGACCAACCATGTTCTGCACCTGCGTGACGTCGTTGGAAAGGCGCGTGATGAGCGAACCGGTGGAAAAGCGGTCGGTCTGTTCAAACGAAAGGGACATGATGTGACCGAACAGATCCTTGCGCAGGTCGTTGCCGAAGCCCTGCGCGGCGATGTTGGCGAACACGCCGCAGACGACGCCGAAGGTGCCGCCCGCGAGCACGCAGAGGATCATCTGCACGCCGACCCTGACGATGAGTGAAAAATCACTTTGCAGCACGCCCTGATCGACGATCTTCGCCATCAGATCGGGCTGCCACAGATCCATCGAGACCTCCCCCACCATAAACAGCGGCGCAAGGATACAAAACACCCAGTATTTTTTGAGATACTTCAACATAATGCGTTCCCTTCCTGTCAGGAACAATGGCTTTTAACTGCGTTATTATAGCACAAACGAGTCGATTTCTCAACAAAAAAGCAGACAAAAAATGACCGGTTGACGCAAGAAATAACCCCCGGCATTTGACCGGGGGCAAAGCGAGTTATTCCGTTTTTGATCGATTCGCCGCTTCTTTGATCATGCGCCTGACCGTGTCGAAATCGATCGGCGCGTAGCCGATGCGTTCGACCGACACACAAACGTGCTGCGGGCTGTAATCCCGGTAAGCGGGCGAAGCGTGAACGTGACCGAACAGATTGGCGTAGGGCATGTTCGTGTTAACGTAAAGCGGCTCATGGGAAAGTATCCAGAAGCTGTCGAGCAGGATCGGGTGATCGTAAACCTCGGCAAAGCCGAACGCGCGGTATTCGCCGTTGCTTTTGAGATCGTGATTGCCTTTGATCAGGTACTTGATACCGTTGAGCCGGTTCAGCGTTTCGGATTCCGCGCCGTCGGCGCCGAAATCGCCAAGGTGATAGACGACGTCGTCCGGCTGAACAGCCGCATTCCAGCGCGCGATAAGCGCCTCGTTCATGTCATCCACACCGGAAAACGGTCGGTTTTCGTAACGCAGGATGCTGCTTTCGCCGAAATGCGTATCGGCAATGAAAAAGGTCTTCATCTGACTTTTTCTCTGTCGATGCGGAACGCGACGGAACGCTTGAGATATTCCAGATAATCCGCGTCGCGGCACATGGCCTTGCCGGGCGTGTCGGAAAGCTTGGCGACCGGGCGACCGTTGACGTACTGGAGCTTGATGACGATGTTCAGCGCGCTTTCGCACGTGTCGTTGGAAACGAACGTGCCGATGCCGAAGGAAACCTTCGTTTTGTCGCAGAAATATTCATAGAGCTTCTGGGCGCGGTCAAAGTCAAGGCTGTCGCTGAACAGCAGCAGCTTCGTTTTGGGGTCGACGCCGTACTTTTTATAGTGTGCAATGATCTTTTCGCCCCACGCATACGGGTCGCCGCTGTCGTGCCGCACGCCGGAATAGTTGTTGACGTTGGAACGGTTGAAATCCAGCAGGAACAGATCGGTCGTCACCGTGTCGGTGAGCGCCGTGCCGTTGTCGCCGTCGTATTCGGCGTACCAGTCCTTCATGGCGTAATGGTTGGTGTAGGCCAGCGGAATGGAATCGATGCCCTGATACATCTGCACGAACTCATGCGCATAGGTGCCGATGGGCGTGACGTTGTATTTCATGGCAAGGTAGACGTTGGAGGTACCCACGCAGCTCTTGGTTTCGGTGACCAGACGGCGCACGACAACGTCCTCCCATTCGCGGGACAGACGGCGGCGGCAGCCGAATTCGGCAAACTTGAAGGTGTAAGTACCGTCGTTGAGCGCCTTGATCTTGACGTCAAGCCGTTCCTCGGCGGATTTGCGCAGCGTTTCATAATCGAACGCCATGCGGAAATAAACCTCGTTGATGATCTCCAGCAGATAGATCTCAAACTGCATCGCGGAAAACAGCGGGCCATCGACCACAACGGACAGCTCGCCCGCCTCGCTCAGCTCGATCGACACATAGTCGCGGATCGGGTGCCACAGGCGCAAAAATTCCACGTAGTCGTTTTTGATAAAGCGGATGGAGCGCAGATAGTCAAGCTCCTCTTTCGTGAAGCGCAGCGAGCAGAGATGATCGACCTGCGCTTTGATCTCCTCAGCCATTTCCGGCGTGAACACGATGCCCTCGTTGCGGCACTTGAAATAATACTGGCCGCAAAGGTCGGTGTGCTTGTGGAAAATGACCTGATCCATGTTGAACTTGTAAAGATCCGTGTCGAGCAGCGACACAACGATGGGTTCCAGTTTCATGTTATTGGTTCCTTTCTTTCAATTTCAGCCGATTTTCGGGTCGAACGACGGCATGAGCTGCAGCTTGAACGCGTTGATCTTATGCAGGCGGTCGATCCTTTCTTTTTTGGCCTGATCCTCGATCACGCCCTCGCGGATATAACGGTCGAGCTCGGCATAGGTGAAGCCGAGGTTGTCTTCATCCGTTTTGCCGCAAAGGCCGTCGATGGGCACCTTGTCGACCAGCACGGCGGGCAGCCCGAGCAGGCGGCCGATCTGCTTCATTTCCTGCACGGTCAGGTTGGAGCACGGGCTGAAATCGCCCACGCTGTCGCCATAGCGGGTGGCGTAGCCGACCCAGTCCTCAGACAGGTTGCAGGTGTTCGCCACACGGCCGTTGTTGCTCTGCGACACGGCGTAGAGCGTCGCCATGCGGATGCGCGGCGGCAGATTCTCGCGGCTCTGTTTGGAAAGCTCGAAGGGGATGCTCTTTGTCAGACCGTCCACAGCGTCCTTGATGTTGACGATGTAGTGCCGGATGCCCAGATGCTCGACAAGCAGCTTGGCCATGTCGATATCCGCCTGCTCGCCGTTGGGCATGAGCACGCCGATGACGCGGTCTTTGCCGAGCGCCTCCACGCACAGCGCGGCGACGATGGAACTGTCTTTCCCGCCGGAAATGCCGACCACGGCGTTGCAGCCGGGGCCGTTGACTTCAAAGAAATCCCGGATCCACTGCACGCATTCATTTTTTGTTTTTTCGGCGTTGAACGTATACATATTGCACCTCCACAGTTTGATTCAGATGATATCGATCTGGCAGCTTCTCATGGTTTCGAGCGCCGCCTCATGCTTGGCGGGCGTGACCCCGGCGCAGCAGGCTGCGTCCACGGAAATGGGCGCTTCGGGGAAGCTCGCTTTGAGCAGCAAAGCGTTGGACACCACGCAGATATCCGTGCAAAGGCCGATCAGCTCGATCGAAAAAGCATCCTCCCCTGTCGCCTCTTTGACCAGACCGGGCAGATCGACGGAACCGAAGGTGAGCTTTTCCACGGGCGTATATTTCTTTTCGGCCAGCGCGGCCGCCACGTCGGCGTTCAATTCCCAGCCGGGCGTGCCCTTGATGCAGTGCGGCACGGGCAGCTTTTTGCCTTCGGCGGAATCCATGTAGTTTTCAAAATGCGTGTCATAGGTGACGAAAATGTCACCGTCAAACGCACGGATTTTTTCGGCAACGGCCGGAACGATGGCGACAGCCTCCTTGCTGCCCAGCGCGCCATCGACAAAATCCTTTTGCATGTCGACCACAACAAGGATCTTTTTCACGGCTGATTCCCCTTTCAGTTTTGGATAAAAATCATATATGGAATGACCCAATCTCTGTTCGAGCGCCGCCTTTTGCGCCATGGCGGTTTCGCGGTGATACTTTGAATTGAAATGCGTGCCCTTACGGGTTTCAATATCGTCGATGCGTTCCTCGAGCGTGGTGCCGCCGGTGTGCAGGCAGAGC
>CAMJHI010000057.1 GCA_946405475.1 uncultured Clostridia bacterium | reverse complement strand
GGTGTTCAACATGGAAGGCATGGAAAAGTATTGAACCGCTCACGAAAAACCGGCTCCTTTCCCGTTTGGGAGAGGAGCCGGTTTTGTTTTTGCTGACGCTTACTTTTCGCTCAGGTTGATTTTGGCAATGTTGATGCGGTAGCCCGCTTCGCCGTGGGGCGCGTTGTTGGCGTAATAGATCGTCGCGCCGCCGTCGGCCGCGAAGAGCGCCGGGCTGTAGCCGCAGCGTTCGTGCCCGGCGCCCTTGTCATAGGGCAGCGGGTTGTCGATGGGCGCAAAGGTTTTGCCGTAATCGAAGCTCAGGAACAGGTCGGTGCCCGTGCGGCTCCCGCCGCGCACCATGTGGTCGGCCGTTACGATCAGCGTGCCGCATTTGCCGCCCACCGGCGACCAGACCGCATACGGCGAGGAACCGAAGACCTTGCCCGCGGCGGAAACGACCGTGCCGTAATCGGCGGGGTCGCCCCAGTCGTCAAGGTGCTCGGCGCGCTTGCAGTAGATCGGGTTGCCGTCAAAGCCGACCATTTCATACACCATGAAATAGCTGCCGTCGCCCAATTCGGCAATCGAGACCATGCCGGGGCGCAGCTCGGGGTCGGCGCAGGCGACGCATTCGATCTTGTCGCTCCAGTGCGCCAGATCGGTCGTGTATTTGTAGACCAGTTTTTGAGAATGCGCGGGGTCGGAATCATCGGAATAAAAGCAGAACAGCCGGCCGGTCTCTTCTTCATAGATCAGAAACGGCTCCCACACGCCCCAATCCGTGCCGCCCGCCTTGTCGATGTTGCCAAAGGCGGTGAAGCTGTGGCCGCCGTCGGTGCTGACGTAAAGTGTGATGGTGCTGTCGGTCACGCCCGGGCCGTAAACCGAGGTGGCGGCCAGCAGAACGGTGCCTTCCGGGAACGCGCCGACGTCGGTGGGCAGCTCATACAAAAACGGCATCCATTCCGGCCAGAAGCCCGGATTGAACGTATCCCTGATTGAACAGACGCTGTGCCACGTTTGCGCGTCGTCCGTGCTTTCAAACACCGTGTAGGTGCTGCCGAACCGCTCAAAGGTCGCCAGCAGCTTGCCGTTATTTGCGGCGTCGGGCTGGTGGCAGAGCTTGATCACGGTCGGGTATTCGCGCACGTCCTCGCCGTCGGCGGCAAAAATATCGCTCACGCGCTCCACTTCAAAGCCGACCGGCAGCGCGCCGGGCCTGAGATTCAGCTCAAGCGACGGAATGACCGCGTTGAGCGCCGTGATGAGCGCAAGCAGAATGCGAAACCAAAGCATTTTCATCTTCAATACCTCAGATAATGCCGCAGGGGATCAGCACGGCGAGCAGCGCCGCGACCGTGCCCCACAGGCCGATCAGGAATTTCTTTTGCGTCTTGCGCGGCTTGTCATAGATCAGATTCGCCGCGAGGAAGAACGGGATGTAGGTGGTGATGAAAACGGGCAGCGCGCCCCACCACTTGTAAACCCAGATGAATGCGGGCGTGGACGCGAGGAAGATTTCAAACACCGAAAAGAACAGCGCGTTGCCCACGGCGAACACGATGCGGTTGTTGACGCCGAGAATCTTTTTGTCTTTGTCCTCGGGCAGCAGCCCCACGCTCATGAAGCCCGCGACGGAAAACATGAGCGACAGTTCCCACGACACGCCGACGAGCAGAATGAAGCTGGTGCTTTCGGGCGAAACGTGCCACAGCGCGTAGCCGGTGAAATGGCAGATCACGGCGTTGGCGATCTCATACAGCCAGTGCACGCCGTAAAGCGCGAGCGCCGCCGCCATGCCGTTGTAGTTCTTCTTTTTCCATTGCGGGATCCAGATGCCCACAATGACCACCGCCAGCAGGGCGATGAACGTCCAGTTGAAATTGTCTGTGCTGCGCACGGCCGCTTTTGCCGCTTCCGCCGCCGCCTTCGCCAGCGCGGACCCGTCGCCGAATAACATAACGATCGCTCCTTTTCGTTTTTTCTTTGATTATAGCAACAAACGGTTGAAATAGCAAGCGGCTTCCGCCGGAGTTCGACGGAAGCCGTTTTTGAGTTATTCGTTTTTCATGGCCTCGAGCGGCGAGATCTTCACCGCCTTCATGGCCGGATACGCGCCGGAAACGAGCCCGATGAGCAGGGAAAACAGCAGCCCGAACAGGAACAGCCACAGCGGGATGACGGAAATGCGCTGCGGCGACGTGAGCAGGTAAGCGATCACGCCCACCGTCACCTCGCCCGCGCTGCCGGATTGCAGATAGATCAGATCGATCACCGCCGAGATCAGATAGCTCAGCGCCGAGCCGACCGCCCCGCCGAGCAGGCCGATGGAGGCGGCCTCAAGCAAAAACAGCCGGCGGATATCCGACAAGCCGCAGCCGAGGGCTTTCATCACGCCGATCTCCTTCGTGCGCTCGGAAACGGACATGATCATGGTGTTCATAATGCCGATGGCGGCCACCAGCAGGCTCACCGCGCCGATGCCGCCCAGCGCGAGCTGCACGGTCGCCATTTCTTTTTTGGTCGATTCGCGCATGCTTTCCATGCTGGAGGTCTCAAAGCCCATGCCCTTGATGGCTTCCTCCACGGCGGCGACGTTGTTGATTTCGTCGGCAAACACCTTCACCGCGCTGTACGGCGGCGTTTTGCGCTTGAGATTCGCCGCCTTCTGGGCGTTGAAGCAAAACGCCTTGAAATCCTCCGCCTGCATCAGCACGCCGGAATCGGTCTCGCTGCCGACGTTGTAATCCTGTTTGAGCTTGCCCACGACCTGAAAGCTTTCGGTGTAGATCACCTTGCCGTCGTCGTCGGTCACGTTGAAGCTGAGTTTGCCGCCCGAGAGGCTGACAAAGGGCTTTGGGCGATCCTCCCCCGTGAGCTCCTCGCCCGTGTCGGGGTCGTAAAGCTCCACGGTGTTGCGCCCCTCCGGCCGCTTGCTGTCGGTCAGGCTGTATTCAAACGCTTCCCCGATGGCGACGGTTCCCTTTCGTTCGGGCAGGCTGCCCTCGAGCAGCTTGTAATCCAGCGACTGCATCGCCTGCTGCGAATAACCGGCCACGTCGGCGTAGGCGCTGACGTAGCGCCCGCCCGGTCCGGCGGTGACGGAGGTCGTAAAATCAACAGCGTCAAAGCTCAGCTTGGCCGCCACGGCCGTCACGTTGGGCAGCTCCCCGAGCTGCGCGATCAGCTCGTCGTCGAGCTTCGTATCCGACACGTAATTCGGATAGACGTCCACGGCGGTCAGGTCGCCCATTTCGCTGATCCACTGCTCCTGCGAGGCGCTCATGCCCACGCCGATGGACAGCATGCACACGATGGAGCAGCAGCCCACCACCACGCCGAGCACCGACAGAAACGTGCGCCCCTTGCGGCGGCGCAGATTCTGCGCGCACATTTTCAACAGATCGGTCAGGCTCATTTGTTCGGCTCCTGTTCTTTTGCCGCGCCGTCGCCCCAGTCAAAATCGGCCGGCAGGGCGTCGACCGCCCGTTTTTTCTTTTTCAGCCGGATCACGATCACCACAACGACGGCCGCGAGCAGCGGCACGGCGATGGCGGCGGCGATCAGGATCCGCTTGGCCGTCGTATGATCGCCCGCGTCCTCCATGCCCTCGTCGTCGGGCATGAATTCCTCCTGCTCTGCGGCCTCCTCCACCGTAACGGTCAGCGGCAGGGTCACGGTTTTGGCCTCGGTCATTTCATCCTCATACGACACGGTCACGGTGAATTTCAGTTCCCCCACGGTGTTCGGGGTGAAGAAAAAGTCGATGGTGCCGCTCTTGCCTGCTTCGATGTTGCCCAGCAGCTGGTCGGGCTGTTCGCAGGTCGCGTCCGACCCGGCGGCGAACGCCAGCTTCGCTTCCACGTTGCTGATCTCGCCCTTGCCGCGGTTGACGTAGGGCACCGACAGGTTCACCTCACTGCCCTGCACGGCTGTGATGGGTTCCGGCGGCGTGATGGAAAAGCGGTCGGGCAGATAAACCGGCACGGACAGGCTTTCGCCGGTGTTGGCGGCCGTGCGCTCCCCGCCGGTCACGTATTCGTAGCGGAACGCGATCTCCGCCTTCGCGCTCGTAACGGCGGCGTTGGCGGGCACCTGCATTTCGATTTTCTGCGTTTTGGTTTCGCCGGGCTTGAGCGAGGGGAAATAATAGGTGTTGGAGGCGGACGTGATGGCAAGGCTTTCGCCCGCGTCCACGGTCATCACGATGTTGTCCACCGCCGTGGTCTTGCTGGTGTTGCGAAACGAGATCGTCAGGTCAAAGGTTTCACCGGCGGCCACCGAGGCTTTGCCGGCGCTGTAATGCGTGACGATGATGTTCGGGGTGGCGCTGTTGGCTTTGGCCGCGTTTGGCTTGCTCACGGCGGCGGGGATCAGCAGCTTTTCTTCGGCCGTGCCCTGCGCCGTGCCGTCGGCGGCCGCGTAGGTGTATTGGAGCGTCACGCCCAGCGTGAGGGGCGATGCGGCGATCGCATCGGCCGCCCGGAGCGCGACGGTCACGGCGGCGGAAGCGTCGGCGCCGAGCGTGCCGACCGGCTTGGAGGTTTTGCTTTCCTCCAGTGTCAGCCCTTCGCCCGGTTCAAACACGGCTACGGCGGCGTTGGCGGCAGCCGCCGAAGCGTTCGAGAAGCGCACGGTGACCTGAAAGCGCTCGCCCGCCCCGACGGGCGCGAGCTCGTCCCGGTTGATCTGAATGTCCGGCACGGGCAGCGGCTTCGGGTCGGTCTGCGGTTCGGTCACTTCCACGCATTCCTCCACGGTGACGTTCAGCGGCTCCACGGGCAGATCACAGTCGCGGTAAAGCACAAAGCTGTTCAGGCTGTTGCCCTTGCCGGTGTACTGCACGTCGGTGAAGGTCACGGTGTATTCCAGCGGCTTGTCGTCCGCCGAAGTGACCGCAACGCTCACGGAGCCGCCCTTGAAGGAATCGGCCGTGCGGGTCACGTCAATGTTTTTGCCGTCGGCCGTGAGGAGCAAGGGATTGCGCACCTTCACCGCGATCACGGCGGTCGCGCCCTTGGTGAGCCGACCGTCCGGCACGGTCACGGTGTAATCCACCACGATGCTCTGGCTTTCCGCCGCGGCACCCTCTTCGCCCTCGGCCAAGGCCGGGCAGGCCAGACACACCGTCAGCAGCAGCGCCAAAAACAGCGCAAACGATCTTTTTGCTTTCATACAATAACACTCTCTTTCGTCTGATCGTTGATGATCTCGCCGTCTTTGAGCGTAATGATGCGGTCGGCATAGGCGGCAAGGTCGGGGTTATGCGTCACGATGATCATGGTTTCGTGATAGCGGCGGGCAAAGCCGACCATCATGTCCATGATATCCTTCGTCGTTTTGGAATCGAGGTTGCCCGTCGGTTCGTCGGCAAAGATCAGCTTCGGCTTCGTCACGAACGCGCGGGCGATGCCGGTGCGCTGCTGCTGTCCGCCGGACATCTGCGTGGGGTAGTGGTTCAGCCTGTCGCCCAGCCCGACCGCCTGCAGCACGCTTTTCGCCGCGGCCTCGCGCCGCTTTTGCTCCACGCCGCAGAAGGCGAGCGGCAAAGCGACGTTTTCCGCCGCCGTGAGCGTGGGCAGCAGGTTATAGGCCTGAAAAATGAAGCCGACGTTCTGCCGACGGAAGGCGGCCAGCTCGTTTTCGTTCATCTGCGTGATCGTCTGCCCGTCGATCACCACCTCGCCCTCGGTGGGCGGTTCCATGCCCGCCATCAGGTTGAGCAGGGTGCTTTTGCCCGAGCCGGACGCGCCGAAGATGCAGCAGATCTCACCCCGCTCGATGGTCAGGTCGATTTTTCGCAGCGCGACGACGACCTCCGTGCCCATCACGTAGGCCTTGCGCAGCCCTTTTACGGCAACAAACGGCGCTTGCTGCATATCCTCACCTCTTCTCCGAATGAAACGCCCACTATTCTAATCGGAAAAAATAAAGAAAACATTAACGTCGGTTTACAGCTTGGTCACAAATGGTTACAAACGGTTACACAAAAAAAGATCGGACGCCTGTGCAGGCGCCCGATTCGATGGGATCTGATTATTTGACGAACAGCTTGAAGGTTTTGATCTCAAACGGATCGATCTCAAAATAAAGCTGACTGCCTTCAAAGCCGATGTGCTCCACGTCTTCCCGTTCAAGCAGGTTGACCTCGGCCGCCTTTGCGATCTCGGCGAAGAAGTCAACGTCCACCTTCGTGCGGCGCCCCGCCTTTTCGACGAAGCGGATGATGTAAGCATCCTCATCCTCGCACTTTTTCAGCGCCTCAAGCGGCACGTTGTCGGCCGAGACCCTCACGAAGCTGTGTTCGAGCTCGCCCTTGCTTTCGGTCTTGATGACGACCGAGGCGAAGGGGTTGTTGAACGCAAGCCCCTGCTGAAGCGTGCCGGCGTCCTTCCAGTTGCCCGCGTGGGGGTAGAGCGAATAGCAGAACGTGTGGTCGCCGCGGTCGCTTTCGGGGTCGGGGTTCATGGGCGCCTTGAGGAGGGTGACGATCATGCGGTTTTTGTCGACCTCGTAGCCGTACTTGCAGTCGTTCAGGATCGAAACGCCGTAGCCGTCCTCGCTCATGTCGATGAAGTTGTGCGCCGAAACCTCGAACTTTGCCTTGTCGTAGGGATTGTAGCGGTAGTTGGAGCTTTCGATGGTGGCGTAGGCGATGTCGCGCGTGAACTTTTTGGCTTCCACGTCCACGTCGAAGCCGACCTTGAGCAGCTTTTCCTGTTCGTGCCAGCTGATGAAGGTGTCGAAGTCGATGCGGTCGAGCTCGTTGTAAAGGATGATGTTCTGGCGGATGAGCGAACGGTTGATGGTTTTGGTGATCGTCACGCAGGTGAACACGTCGCCCTTCATCACACTTTCGATCTGACCGGCGGGCGTGTCAAATTCGCGGTCAACGTAAGTGGCCACGATATCCCACGCGTCGTATTTGCCGGGCAGGTCCTCATAAAAGCGGAACACGTTGCCCTTGCCGGAGAGCACCTCGCGGCCGTTTTGCTTATCGAAAATGCTGACCAGCTCGGCGCGCTCGTCGAACTTGAGCGAGAAGAAATCGTTTTCGATCGCGTCCGGTTCGATCTCCAGCGCGGCCGGCACGTCGGCGGGCTTGGCGTAATAGACCTTATAGCCGCAGGCGGGCACGTCCTTGGCCACGAAGCAGAGCACGCGCTTGCCGTCGGGCTTGGTGTAAGCCTGCACGGGCACCTGCTCACCGTCGGCGGTGTAGATCTCGGCGTCCTGATACGGCAGCTCCACCTTGGCGGTCGTGTCGCTGCCCAGCGCGTTGAACAGCGCGAACGGCATGCCGTAGATCTGGCTGCCGTTGATGTTTTCGGCAATGGTGTCGAGCGCCTTGTTCTTCACCTCTTTGATGATGGCAAGGATCGCTTCATATTCTTCGCACATGTCGTGGAACACTTCGGTGATGTGCGAGCCGGGCAGCCCGTCGTGGAACTGGGTGGTCAGCAGCCGCTGCCACGCTTCGTTGAGCCGCTCAAGCGGGTATTCGTCGCCCTTCTGCATGGCGATGGAGGCAAAGATCTCGGCCTGCCGCAACTCGTTTTCGCAGCGGCGGTTGTATTTTTTGAGCAGCGCCTTGGTGGTGTGAACGCCGCGGTGCTCTTCGAGGTAAAGCTCGTCCTTCCACGTGGGGATGTTGGTGTCGGTGGCCCTGGCCTTCATGCGGGCAAGAGAATCCTCGATCTTGCTCACCTTGGTCTGCGGCAGACCGGGGAACTTTTTGTAGCGCTTGACGTATTCGAGCATTTCGGTGTCCACGCCGCCGCCGCCGTCGCCCCAGCCGTAGCAGTACATGGATTCGCCGATGGTCGCCTTGTCGGTGTAGCGTTCCCAGTTCATCTTCAGCGAGTCGGCCTCGACCGTGCCGATGAAGTGGGTGGGCGGCACGATGGAAAACACCTTGGAGCCGTCGGGGCCTTCCCACCAGAAGGTGTGGTACTGCCACGGGTTGGTGTCGTTCCAGATGCCCATTTTATGGGTCACAAAATATTCCACGCCCGCTTTTTTGAGGATCTGCGGCATGGCGTAGCCGTTGCCGAACACGTCGGGCACCCAGCAGGTTTTGGGCGTGATGCCGAAGGTCTTTTCGGCGTAGCGCACGCCGTGCAGCAGCTGGCGCGTGAACGATTCGCCGCTGATGAGGTTGCAGTCGGGCTCGACCCACATCGCGCCGATATATTCCCACCGGCCCTCCGCCATGCGCTTTTTGACCTGTTCAAACAGCGCGGGGTAGCAGTTCTGCATTTCGATATAAGTCGGCACGGTGCTCTGGGAGAAGATGAAATCGGGGTACTGCTCCATCAGGCGCAGCATGGTCGCGTGGGTGCGGCCGAGCTTGCGCACGTATTCTTTGTAAGCCCACATGAACACGATATCCAGGTGGGAGTTGCCGATGAGCGAAAGCGTGCCCTCGGAGGCGTAATTCGGGTTGTTGAAGACCTTGTCCTGCAAAATCTGCTTGGCGATGCGCAGCTCGGCCTTGAAGTCCTCGCCCTCCAGGTCGAAGTTGACGTGGGTGAACGCTTCCTTCAGCGCGGCGCGGATGACCTCCGCCAGACCTTTGTCGAGCACGGGCATGAACAGCGCGTTGAACACGGCCTTGAAATCCCAGTAAACGTCCTCGATCTCGGGGTCGACGCAACCGATGAACGAGCAGGAGAGGGTTTTGACGGTGGATTCGTTGGAATGCCACACGTAGTAGGATTCGATATCCACGTCATAATGCTCGCCGCCCTTGGCGCAGTCGGTGAGCAGCACGCTGTTGCGGAACGGGTCAAGCCCCTGATACGGCTCGCCGTTGAGCGAAAGCAGGCTGTCGCCGCCGAAATAGACGTTGAGCGTGACCTTTTTGCCCTCGAACCGCTGCGGCAGGTCGAAGCTGTTTTTGAAAAACGCGCTCCAGCCGTTGTTGCCCCAGGTGTCGCCCACGTTCAGATCCTTCCACTCGTCGTAGAAATACTCGTATTCGCCGGGCGCCTTGTAGATACATTCCTTCATTTTCCAGGCGGGAATGGTTTCGATATCCGTAAAAATTCTTTTCTTGAAGGTCTTCAGCTTCACCTTCACCAGATCGTCAAACGAGAATATGCCTCTCTGCTTGCCCTTGGTGGCGTCGCGCCAATCGTCCACGTGGGCGTCCATCGCGTCCAATGAAGCGACCGCGTCAAAGTTTTTGAGTTCCGACAAAGTCAACATCCTTTCCTGATCGGCAGGCCAACCGCGTTCGCCCGCCGGATATGGTTTCGTATTTTTCAGTATAACATTAACTTTTTTTCATTTCAATATTTCGCGCCCTAAAAATGTTGTTTTTCCGCGGGCGGCGCCGCTTTTTTTCGCCGGTCGGTTGCAAAGTCCGCCGCGTTTTGTTACCATAAAGGAACAAACCAAGGGAGTGAACGACATGAAACCGATCAGAATCATTCCGGTGCTGCTCATCGCGCTGGCCGTGATGACCGGCGTTTTCGCGCAGCCGGCCGCCGCCGTCAACGTCGGACCCGACGCCAAGGCCTATCTGCGATCCATCGCCGGAGAAAACAAAGAGATCGCCGGCCGCTACGACGAAGCGCTGGCCGTGCGGTGCCGCAACGGCATTTTTGTCGGGCGGCAGACCGGCAGCGTGCTTTCCTTCAAAGGCATCCCCTTTGCCGAGCAGCCGGTGGGCGCGCTGCGCTGGAAGCCGCCGCAGGCCGCCAAGCCGAGCGACAAGGTGTTTGAGGCGTTTTATTTCGGCCACACCGCCGTGCAGAGCGAATGGGAATCCGAACGCGCGAGCTTTTACCCGCAGGGGGAGGACTGCCTGAACCTGAACGTGTGGGTCAACCGCGCCGACAGCGGCACGAAAAAGCCCGTGATGGTGTTCATCCACGGCGGCTCGTTCGGCTGGGGCGGCACGGCCGACCCGCTTTACGACGCGGCGACGCTGAGCGAAAAATACCCCGACGTCGTGTTCGTTACGATCGCTTACCGCACGGGGCTGCTGGGCTTTATGGATTTTTCGGCGGTCGAGGGCGGTGAGGCATACCGCGAAAGCGGCAACCTCGGGCTGCTCGATCAGATCTGCGCGCTGGAATGGCTGCGCGACAACGTCGCCGCGTTCGGCGGCGACCCGCAAAACGTGACGATCTGGGGCGAATCCGCCGGCGGCGCGAGCGTTTCGCTGCTGCCGCTGATCCCCCGCGCCAAGGGCCTTTTTGCGCGCGTGATCGACGAAAGCGGCGCCGTGAACCAGACCAGCTCAAAAGAGGAATGCGCCCTGCTGACCGAAATGCTGCTGCAGCGCAGCGGCTGCCGGACG
>CAMJHI010000056.1 GCA_946405475.1 uncultured Clostridia bacterium | reverse complement strand
TTTCGGAATATTGCTTTGCTGCTCGGCTTTGAAGCAAACGGGGACAAGCTGACGGGCGAGATCCCGTTTCTGCTGACCGGACACTGCGGACGACATTAAATGGAAAATACTGTCAATTTCTTGACAAAATTGCACCGGATTTGGTACGCTGATACAAGAAAATGTGACTAAAATAAAGGAGCTGACAACATGGTCAGAAGTATGACAGGCTTTGGCCGCGCGCAAAGGGAGCTCGACGGTATGATCATCACCGTGGAACTCAAGAGCGTGAACCACCGCGGCTTTGAATTCACGGCCAAAACGCCGCGCACCTACGGCTTTCTGGACGATAAGCTGAAAACGCTGTTTCAGGGCTGCATCACGCGCGGCAAGGTGGAATGCTTCGTTACCATCAGCGCGCTGGACAGCGACGACTGCGTGGTCGAGGTCAACCACTCGCTGGCCGGCGGGTATTATGCCGCGCTCAAGGAGCTGGCGGAGCGCTACGGTCTGAACGACGATTTTTCGGTCAGCACGCTGGCGCGCTGCAGCAGCGACATTTTTGTAGTTCGCAAAAATGCGTCGGATGAAGATGCGGTCTGGGCAGCAGTCGCCACAGTGGCACAGGAGGCGGCCGACGGGTTCATTGCCATGCGCGAAACCGAGGGCGAACGGCTCAAGGCCGACGTGCTTGCGCGCGCCGAGGTGATTCTGGAAGACGTTTCTTATATCGAAAAGCGCTCGCCGGAAACGGTGAAGGAATATAACGATAAGCTGCTTGAACGCATGAAAAACCTGTTGGGTGATATCCACGTGGATGAGCAGCGACTGCTGACCGAGGCGGCGATATTTGCCGACAAGATTGCCGTTGCCGAAGAGACCGTTCGGCTGCGCAGCCACATCGACCAGCTTCATTTGCTGCTTGACAGCAGCGAGCCGGTCGGGCGCAGGCTCGATTTCCTGGCGCAGGAGATGAACCGCGAGGCCAACACCATCGGTTCCAAGTGTCAGAACGTCGATATCACCAAGCGCGTACTCAACATCAAGGCGGAGGTCGAGAAGATCCGCGAGCAGATTCAAAACATCGAATAAGGAGGGCTGCCGCATGAAACTCATCAACATCGGCTTCGGCAACCTGGTCAACGCAGGTCGCCTTGTGGCCATCGTCAGCCCCGAATCCGCGCCCATCAAGCGCATCATTCAGGACAGCAAAGAAAAAGGCATGCTCATTGACGCGACCCACGGCCGCAGGACCCGTGCGGTGCTCATCACCGACAGCGACCACGTCATTCTGACCTACCTTCAATCGGAAACCGTCGCCAACCGTCTGAATGACGCGGACGACGGTGAAACGGATGAGGAGGAAGAGGAAGATGTGTGAACGTCGGGGCTTGCTCGTTGTTTTTTCCGCCCCCTCCGGCTGCGGCAAAGACACCATTCTGCAGACCATTTTTCACAACAAAAATTGCGACGATTTTGTGCTTTCCCGCTCCATGACCACGCGCGCGCCCCGTCAGGGCGAAAGAAACGGTGTGGATTATTATTTTGTCACACGGGAAGAATTTGAAAAGCGGATCGACGAAGACCGCCTGATCGAATTTGCCGAATACAACGGCAACTATTACGGCACGCCGAAGGATCCGGTGGAGGAGTGGCTGGCGCAGGGCAAGATCGTGATCCTCGAAATCGAGGTGCAGGGCGCGTCCAAGGTCGTCAAGGCCTATCCGGAAGCACTGAGTATTTTCATTCTGCCGCCGTCGCTCGAAGAATTGGAACGCCGTTTGCGGCAGCGCAACACCGATTCCGAAGAGACGATCGCTCGGCGCATCGCTTTGGCGCCCGGCGAGATCGCCAAAAGCAGTGAATTCAAGCATTGCGTGGTCAACGACGACGTGACCCGCGCAAGTGATGAAGTATATCGTTTGATCACAGAAGAAAGGAAGAAGTAAGCATGTCTGACAGCAAGAAAACCGAAATGAAATTCAACCCCGACCTCAGCGGCATCCTGAAGGATCATATCAGCCGTTATTCCCTCGTGATCGCCACGGCCAAAAGAGCCCGCGAGATCTCGGAGGAAGCGGAAGAAAAAGGCGAGATCCTCATCGAAAAGCCGGTCAGCCTGGCGCTCAACGATCTTGTGACCGGTGAATACGTTCTCGTCGAGCCGGAAGAGATCCGCAACATCTGATGCAGCATTCGCTCACGGTCAGCGTCGCGCTGGATCACACCGCTTATCATTTTGACAAGCTCTACGATTACGCCGTGCCTCAGTCGCTTTGTCAGGGCGCGCAGCCGGGCGTTCGCGTTCTGGTGCCGTTCGGCAAAGGCAACGTCAGGCGGCAGGGCGTGATCCTGTATGTCAATCCGACGCCAAACGGGCAGAAGCTCAAAGAGGTGTCGGCGCTTCTTGATGAAAAGCCGCTGATCGACGGCGACCTGATCAAGCTTGTTCCGTGGCTGAAAAACCGCACCTTCTGCACCTATTTTGAGGCGTTTCACTGTATCCTGCCCACCGGCTACAACCTGAAGCTGACGCCGTTTTACAGCGCCAACCCGGAGTTTGACGAGAGCGCGCTGAGCGGCGATGAGCAGGCGGTTTATCTGGCGCTGATGAAAACCTGTAAGTTTACGGCGCGGGATAAGCTGCTCAAAGCGTTCGGTTTTCAGGCGGACAGCGATATTCTGGAACGGATGTTCAAAAAAGGCGCGCTGATGCGCAATGTGGACGCCGTTCGCCGTCTGGGCGATCTGACGCAAAAAAGCGTTCGGTTTTGCCTGAGCGAAGAGGAATATGAAAACCTTGAGCCGTCGCTGACCAAAAAACAGCTTGCGGTTTGTGATCTGCTGCGCCAGACCGGCAGCGCCGGCGTGAAAGAGCTGTGCTATTTTACGGGCGTGACCGCCGCCGTGATCACCACATTGGCCAAACGCGGCGTTGTGGAATTGTATGACGCGGAAATCTACCGGCAGCCCCTGCGCGATCATGGGCGGGAAAGTGCCGCGCCCGTTACGCTCAACGCCGAGCAGCAAACGGCCTTTGAAAACCTGCTCGCGCAGTATCGTGACGGCGGCAAGCGTGTTTCCCTGCTTTACGGTGTGACCGGCAGCGGCAAAACGCAGGTTTATATGAAGCTCATCGATGAAGTGCTCGCCAACGGTCAGGGCGCGATCATGATGGTGCCGGAAATCGCGCTGACGCCGCAGATCATCGACCGTTTCTGCCGCCATTTCGGCAACCGCATCGCCGTGTTTCATTCCGCGTTGTCTTTGGGTGAACGGCTCGATGAATGGAAGCGCGTCAGGCGAGGGGAAGCGCAGATCGTGATCGGCACGCGTTCGGCGGTGTTTGCGCCGGTTCGGAACCTCGGCCTGATCGTGATGGACGAAGAACAGGAACACACCTATAAATCGGAAATGACGCCGCGGTATCACGCCAGAGAAGTGGCGCGGTTTCGCTGCGAAGAAAACAAAGCCCTGCTGGTGCTCGGTTCGGCAACGCCGAGCCTTGAGACCTTCGCCAGAGCGAAGCAGGGCATATACACGCTCAACGTGCTGCCAAACCGCTATGCTGACGCTGTATTGCCGGACGTTGTGACGGTCGATCTGGGCGAAGAACGTGCCAACGGCAACCGAAGCGCGCTCAGCGGCAAGCTGATCGCCGCACTGCACGACACGCTCGACGCCGGGCGGCAGGCGATCCTGCTCATCAATCGCCGCGGCTACAACACCTTTGCCTCCTGCACGGCCTGCGGCAAGGTGGTCACCTGCCCGCATTGCAGCATTTCACTGACCTACCACCACGCCAACGGGCGGTTGATGTGCCACTATTGCGGCTATTCTCAGCCTTTGGCGGAATCCTGCCCCTCCTGCGGGCAAAAAAAGCTGCGTTACGCCGGGTTCGGTACACAGATGATCGAGGACGAGCTGTCCCAGTTGTTTCCCGACGCGCGCGTGCTGCGTATGGATCAGGACACGACCATGCGGAAAAACGCGCATGAAACGGCTTTGACGCAGTTTGCCAACGGAGAGGTTGATATCCTGCTCGGCACGCAGATGGTGGCCAAGGGCATCGACTTTGAAAACGTGACGCTGGTCGGCGTGATCTCGGCCGATCAGGAGTTATACAACGACGATTATCGCTCGCTGGAGCGCACGTTCTCGCTGCTGACGCAGGTGGTCGGCCGCGCGGGGCGCGGCAAGAACCCGGGGCAGGCGATCATTCAGACCTTAACGCCTGAAAACGAGATCATCCGCCTGGCGGCCAAACAGGATTATGAAGGCTTTTTCAACAACGAGATCGGTCTGCGCAGGCTGATGACGTACCCGCCGTTCTGCGATCTGTTTGTGATCGGCTTTTCCGGCGAGGATGACAACAAAACGCGCGCCGTTGCCCGACTGTTTCTGCAAAAATTCAAGGCCTTGTCACAGGAAAAGTATCCGGAACTGAAATTCATCGTGCTGGGTCCCCTGCAGCCGCGCGTGGCAAAAATCTGCAACCGCCACCGTTACCGTATGATCATCAAGGGCAAAAACACCGCGCGATTCCGTGAACTGATCAGCGAACTGCTGGTGGATTTCGGCAGGGCGACAGAATTTGGCGACGTTTCGATCTCGGCAGACGTCAATCCCGAGAGCATACTATAAATGGAAAGAACGGCGAAATTATGGCTTTAAGAAACATTATCACAAAAGGGAACCCCATGCTGCGCAAAAAGAGCCGCCCGGTCGAAAAATTCGATGAACGGCTGGCACAGCTGATCGACGATATGAAAGACACCATGTATCACGCCGAGGGCGTCGGATTGGCGGCCGTTCAGGTCGGCGTACTGCGCCGCGTCGTCGTGATCGACTGCGGTGACGGCTGCATTGAGTTGGTCAACCCGGAAATCATTGAAACGGAAGGGGAACAGCGCGAACTGGAAGGCTGCCTGTCCATTCCCGGTGAAAGCGCCCGCACCGTGCGCCCCATGAGCGTCAAGGTCAAGGCGCAGAACCGCTTCGGCAAATGGTGCTTCTATTCCGGCAGCGAACTCAAGGCGCGCGCCTTCTGCCACGAGATCGACCATCTGGACGGTCAGCTCTATATCGACCACCTTGCGCCGGAACAGGAAGGCGGGGAATAAGCCGAATGCGAATCGTTTTTATGGGTACGCCCGATTTTGCGGTGGATTGCCTGCAGGCACTCGTGCAAAACGGACATGAGGTTTTGCTGGCTATCAGCCAGCCCGATAAACCGCAGGGCAGAAAAATGGTTTTGACCCCTCCGGCTGTCAAGGTCTGCGCGCAGCAGCTTGGTCTGCCGACCTATCAGCCGACCACATTGCGTGACGGCGAGGCTGCCGAGCGCATCCGCGCTCTGGCGCCCGATCTCATCGTTGTCGTCGCTTACGGCAAGATCATTCCGCAGGAGATCCTGGATCTTCCGCCTTTCGGCTGCGTCAACGTGCACGGGTCACTTTTGCCCGAATTGCGCGGCGCGGCGCCGATCCAGCGCAGCATTTTGGAAGGGAAAAAGATCACCGGCGTGACCACCATGCAGCTTGACGCAGGAATGGATACCGGCGACATTCTGCTGACGAAAGAAACGCCGATCCTGCCCGATGAAACGGCCGGCGAACTGTTTGACCGGCTGAAGGTTCTTGGCGCCGAGCTGTTGATCCAAACGATCAACGGCCTGCAGGACGGGACCGTCAAGCCCATTCGGCAGGACGACAGCAAAGCGACCTACGCCGCGATGCTCGACAAGAGCATGGCGCCGGTGGATTGGAGCCTGACGGCGCAGCAGGTGCATGACCACATCCGCGGGCTTGATCCGTGGCCGGGCGCGTCGACGGTCATCAACGGAAAAACCGTCAAGCTGTCGCGTTCCCATCTGGGCTCTCCCTGCGGCAAAGCGGCAGGGGAAGTGGTCAAGGCGGACAAGCAGCTTGAGGTTTGCTGCGGCGACGGCTGCACGGTCGTCATCAACGAACTTCAGGCGCAGGGCAAAAGCAAACTGGCCGCGCCCGATTTTCTGCGCGGCTTCAAGATCGAAACCGGAACGGTTTTAGGTTGACTTCTTATCGGAAAGGAGAAGTAAAATGGGCTTACTTTATATGGATCAATATTATCTGCTGTTGGTCGTGCCCATGCTCCTGCTCTCGCTCGTGGCGCAGGTCATGGTCAAATCCGCGTTCAACAAGCAGTCCAAGGTGCTGTCTTCGCGCGGTCTGACCGGCGCGCAGGCAGCGGCAAGGGTGCTGTATCATTACGGCATCACCGACGTTCGTTTTGAAACCATCTCGGGCAAGCTGAGCGACCACTATGACCCGAAAGCCAAGGTGATCCGTCTTTCGCAGGAGGTGGCGAACGGCACCAACGTGGCGGCCATCGGCGTGGCGTGCCATGAGGCCGGTCACGCGGCGCAGCACGCGCAGGATTACGTGCCGATCAAGGTGCGCAACGCCATTCTGCCGGTGTGCAACATCGGTTCCTATATCGGCCTGCCGATCGCGATTTTTGGCTATTTTCTCGGTTTTCAGCCGTTGGTATCCATCGGCCTGCTCCTTTACGGTCTCATCGCGCTGTTCCAGCTTGTGACGCTCCCCGTTGAGCTGAACGCCAGCCACCGCGCGATGAAGGTGATGGAAGAAACGAACATGCTCACTGACGATGAATTGCCCGGCGCGCGCAAGGTGCTCACCGCGGCGGCGATGACTTATGTGACCGCGTTGCTTGTCACGCTGGCCAATCTTCTGCGTTTTGTGCTGCGCTTCAGCAGGAGAAACTGATGAAATCGGCCAGACAAACCGCGTTTGAGATCCTGAACAAGATCAACCGCGACAATTCTTACTCCAATCTGACGCTGGATAGTGTGCTGACCGGTTCTGATCTGTCTGAACCGGACGCCTCGTTCACCAGCGCTTTGGTTTACGGCGTGCTGGAACGCCGCATCACGCTGGATTACGTCTTGAGCCGTCATTTGAAGCAGCCGATCAAAAAGCTCAAGCCGCAGGTGCTCACAGCCTTGCGGATGGGTGCGGTTCAGTTGCTGTTCATGGACAAAATCCCGACTTCCGCCGCGGTCAACGAAAGCGTCACGCTCGTGCGGAATAACGGCTGCGCGTTTGCCGCCGGGCTGACCAACGCCGTGCTGCGCGCGATCGGCCGTGAGGGGCTGGTTTTGCCCGATGAAACGGATGCTGATTTGTATTTATCCGTCCGTTACTCGTTTCCGCTCTGGCTCGTGCGCCTTTGGCGCGACAGCTACGGGGACGAAAACGCGCAAGGAATCATGGCTGCCTGTGCCGGTCGCCCGCCGCTGACCGTGCGCGTCAACACCCTGCGCACGACTGTTGAACAGTTGAAGGAAACGCTGCGGGAGGAAGGCGTTGAAGCTGATGAGGCTCCTTGCCAAAACGCCTTGAACCTTGGCAAATGCGGCAGTGTGGAACGGCTGAAAAGCTTTCATCAGGGGCTCTTCCACGTGCAGGACGCGGCCTCACAGCTTTGCGCGGCGGCGCTTGACCCGCAGCCCGGCGACACCGTGCTCGATCTTTGTTCCGCCCCCGGCGGCAAGGCGTTTACGTCGGCGCAGCTCATGAACGACAGCGGCCGGATCATCTGCTGTGATATCCACTCTCACCGCCTTGCGCTCATTAAAGAAGGCGCCATGCGGCTGGGGCTCCGGTCGATCGACGTGGCGCTGAACGACGCCGCGTTGCCGAATGATCGGCTTCCGACAGCCGATCGCGTACTGTGCGACGTGCCGTGTTCCGGGTTGGGCATTGTGCGGCGCAAGCCCGAGATAAGGTTCAAGGACCCGGCCGAAGTTGACAATTTACCCCAATTGCAGTATAATATCTTGAATTGTTCCGCAAATTATGTGAAGAATGGCGGGCGTTTGGTTTACTCCACCTGCGCCCTGAATCCCGCCGAAAACGAGGCCGTCGCGCGCCGATTTTTGCGCGAGCATCCGGATTTTTCGGCCGTGGAGCCGACGGTCGGCGGCAAAAATTCTTTTGTGCGCGATCATACTTTGACACTAATGCCGCATAAGGATCAAACGGACGGGTTCTTTATTGCTGTGTTTGAAAGGGGCTGACAAAGCTGAAACCGGAACTGAATTCCATGACGCTTGAAGAACTGACCTCCTTTCTCACCGACCTTGGCTTGCCGCCCTTTCGTGCAAGGCAAGTCTGGCAGTGGCTGCAGCAAAAGGGCGTCATCACGTTTGACGCCATGACCAACCTTTCCAAAGATTTGCGGGACAAGCTGGCCGATGCCTGCTGCATTGCCGGCTGTGAAATCGAAAAACGCTCGGCTTCCTCGCTCGATCCTACGGTCAAATTTCTCTTTCGCCTGCACGACGGCGAACTGATCGAGAGCGTGCTGATGAAATACAAATACGGCTATTCGCTGTGCGTTTCCACGCAGGTCGGCTGCCGGATGAACTGCGCGTTCTGCGCCACGGGGCAGGGCGGCTTGATCCGCAGCCTTTCGGCCGGTGAGATCCTCGGTCAGATCCATGCGGCGCAGCGGTCGGAAAACATCCGCGTTTCTCACGTCGTGCTCATGGGCATGGGCGAGCCGTTCGATAATTATGATAACGTGCTTCGCTTTTTGAAGCTTGTCAATGAGGAAGACGGCCTTCATATCGGCATGCGAAACATCTCGCTTTCCACCTGCGGGGTCGTGCCGGGCATTGAAAGGCTGGAGCAGGAAAATCTGCAGCTTACGCTTTCCGTTTCTCTGCACGCGCCGAACGATCAAATCCGTTCAACGCTCATGCCGATCAACCGCAGGTATCCGATTGCAGAATTGATGCGCGCCTGCCGCCATTATGCCGATGCGACGTCGCGCCGCATTTCCTATGAATACGCCATGTTCAGCGGCGTCAACGATTCTGACGAATGCGCTTCCGAGCTGGCCGCCTTGCTGAAAGGCACGCTCAGCCATATCAACCTGATCCCGGCCAATGACGTAACGGAAAGCGGATTGAAATCGAGCTCACCCGAACGCATCAAGGCTTTTGCCGAACTCTTGCAGCGCGAAGGGCGCAACGTGACGGTGCGGCGAAGCCTGGGCGGCGACATTGACGCTTCCTGCGGTCAATTGAGAAGCAAGCACATCAGGTGAACCGTGCTTCAGAACCAGTATCTTGTCTCGGAAAGGAGACGTGCGGAAGAGAGATCTTCTGCCATACAGACGATGAAGATTACAGCGAAAACAGACAAAGGAATTGTCAGAGCAAACAATCAGGATTCCTACGCGGCGGGCGAACTGTCCGGCGGAGCGGCCTGGGCCGTGGTTTGCGACGGGATGGGGGGCGCCGCCGGCGGCAATATCGCCAGCTCCGAAGCGGTCAAAACGATTTCCCGCGCCATCGACGACTGTTACCGTGACGGCATGAAGCCCCAGTCCGTGTATAATCTGTTGGAATCGGCCATCTGCCGCGCCAACGCCTGTCTGCTGGATATGGCGCAGGAGGATAAAAGCCTGACCGGCATGGGCACGACCTGCGTGGCTGTGCTGATCATCGACGGCACGGCCTATATTGCTCACGTGGGCGACAGCCGCGTTTACGTCATCCCCAAAGACGGCGCCCTGCGGCAGATCACGCGCGACCATTCTTATGTTCAGGAACTCGTCGAAAACGGCAGCATCACGCAGGATGAAGCGCGGACCTACCCGGGCAAGAACATCATCACGCGCGCCGTCGGCATTGAAGAGAATCTTCGCGTTGATTTTTCCGAGGTTACGCTTGATCAGGACGACGTGCTTTTGCTGTGCACCGACGGCCTGACAAACTTTGTCAGCGATGAAGAGATCGCTGCAATCATCGTCAGCTCCACCAATTTTGAATACGCCGAAAAGCTTGTGCAGGCCGCCAACGAACATGGCGGCGGCGACAACATCACGGTCGTAACGATCGCTTCGTAAGGAGGGCAGAACGGTGGAAAATTATACCGGAAAACGCATAGACGATCGCTATGAGATCCATGAAATCATCGGCGTCGGCGGCATGGCGTATGTTTATAAAGCCTATGACCGCATCGACGACCGCATCGTTGCCGTTAAAATTCTGCGGGAGGAATACCTGGCCAACGAGGCGTTCCGGCGCAGATTCAAAAATGAATCCAAATATATTGCGGTTTTGTCTCACCCGAACATCGTCAAGGTTTATGACGTGAGCTTCGGCGATCGGCTGCAGTATATCGTCATGGAATATATCGAGGGCATCACCCTCAAGGAATATATCGAGCGTCAAAAGGTGATCCCGCCCAAAGAAGCGGTTCATTTTCTGACGCAGATCTTGCGCGCCCTGCAGCACGCGCACGACAAAGGCATCGTTCACCGCGACATCAAGCCGCAGAACATCATGCTGCTGCAAAACGGCA
>CAMJHI010000055.1 GCA_946405475.1 uncultured Clostridia bacterium | reverse complement strand
CGGCGTAGCGGCGATGCTGTCGGCCAGAAGCGGTTCGCCCCGGCGCTTGCCGTTGGGAAGCGCCGCTGTCTGACGGCCGTAGCGGGCAGCGCGGTTATAAGTGCTGCACCCGCCCGTGAACACGCCGCCGCGGTAGGTGTTGTGACGCTTGAGGACCGTGAAAAACCGGTTGAGCGCCCGCGCGGTGATCTGATCCGCCGCTTCGATGTCGTTGCCGAATTTTTCGCAGGCGCTGAAATCGTGGTGAAGCTGCTCAAAGCCCTCAAAATCGGCGTTGAGCGCGTCGATCAGCTCGGCCATCGTGTATTTCTTTTCGTCATAAACCAGCTTTTTCACGGCATACAGGCTGTCGCCCGCGTCGGCGATGCCCTCCGCTAAAATCTGCCCGTGATTGTAAAGCGGGCCGCCGTTGCGGTAATCGCGCCCCTTTTCCAGGCAGCCCTCGATCAGGCAGGAGCGCAGCGGATGCGGCTGAAACACGCCGCGCTGATGCTGAAAGGTGTTGGCGCTGCTGCAGGCGTGGTAGGTGACAAATTCCAGCTGATCCAGAAACGCCCGTTCCAGCCGGTCATAGGTCGCAAACGTCAGCGGGTCGCCCGTTTGCAGCGAAACCGCTTCGCCGCTCATGGCGTCCGTCCCGTTGTGAAGGGCAAACTCGAGACATTTGGCGAACGAAACCTCGCCGTCCTCCAGCCCCATGTGGCTCTTGCCGAGAATGTCGATCTGATTACAGCCGTTCATGCAGTAATCGTGGCTGTCACAGGGCGGGATGCCGATTTTTTCAAGCGCGGCGCACACGACGTCGTCGTTATATAAGGCGGGCAGCCCCGTGCCGCCGGCGAGCGTGTCGGCGATCTCGTTCCACAGCCGGTCGGGCGTGTTCCGGTGCACGCGGCAGGTCAGGTTGGGGGTGTTGTAGCCGGTTTTTCTCACCATGGCGAGAATATCATAGCTCAGCTCGTTCGTTTCATCCTGCCAGGCTTCGTCGGAGCCGGAAATACAGAGATTCCAGCTGCGGTGCTCGCGGAAGTATTCCCACAGACGACCGAGCAGATCGGTGACCTGCGCTTTGTCCGGCGTGGCGGCATAGGCGGGATACATATACTGATCGAACCGGCCGGGCGAATCGCTGCCGTCCATGGAAAAAACAAGCATAAAGGCGCACATGGCGGACGTGAAATCATACGCGGGCTTTTTCGGCACGGTTTCAAAGGCTTTGGCGATGCGCTGCAAAAGCGCCCTGTCGCCTTCGTTGTCACACTGTTCGGCGGCTGCAAGCGCCAGCGCGTGAAAGCGCTCGCCCAGAACGTCCATGGCGTCGAGCGCATAGGAGCAGGAACGGTAAAACCACGCTTCCTCCGGGTGCTTGTCACGGTTTTCGGCCAGCACAGCGCGAAGCTGCTGCGTGCCGCCGTTGATGACGCGGCCGTAATCGGGGTTGGAATGCCCGCCCCAGCCGCCGCCCCATTCGGCGCCGGAGCGGTTGAGCGCTTCCGTCGGCTCGGCAAACAGCCGCGCGGCCTTGCGCCGGAACAGCGAAAGCTCTTCTGTCATATGCCGCAGCGCCGCCTGATGCTCGGGGAACCGTTCGGCGAGCTGCGCGATTTTTTCTTCGTTGAACCAGAGCCCCTCGGAGGGGGCATAGCCGGAGGTGCCGTAAGGGGCTTCGAGCTTTACGGCGGGGAGCAGCTGCCGGGAAAACGCGATGGGAAGATGCTTTGCCGCTTCAAGCAGGGCAAGGCCGACCCGTTCCCCGTGTTCCAGCGTCTCATCGGAAAAATAACCGGCCAGAAAGGGATCGATTGTTGCGAAATCCGTCATGGTGAAACCTCGTTTCGGTGCTATTTTGATACGCTCACGTCGGCGCCGTGAGAAGCAAACAGTGAGAGCCAGCGGGCGCAGTCGGCGTCGCCCGCGCTGTCATGAACGAAGGCGGCGGTCTGCCCGAGCCGTTCGGCTTTTTTGACGCCGAGGGCGTGATACGGCATGAGCTGCGCCGACCGATACCGCCCTTTGTTGTCATGCAGCAGGGCGGCAAGCAGCGCGATATCCTCCTCGCTGTCGTTGCAGCCGGGGATCATGGGCAGGCGGAGGATGAGATCCGCGCCCATGTCCATCAGAAACCGGAGATTGGACAGGATCGGCGCGTTATCTGCCCCCGTGAGCGCTCGGTGCCGCGCGGGATCGACGCATTTGATATCAAACAGAAACGTCGTGCCCAGTTCGGCGGCCTTTTGATAGAACGCGCGCGAACCGATCCCGCAGGTTTCGATCGCGCGAGCGATGCCGCTCTGTTCGGCAAGCGTGAGAAGCTCCAGCGTGAAATCGGCCTGAAAGGACGGTTCGCCGCCCGTGACGGTCAGTCCCCCGCCGGACGAAGCGTAGAACAGGGAATCCTTCTTCACCTCGGCCATGACCTCATCCGCCGTCATTTCAGTGCCGATGATCTCATTGGCGTCACGCAGGCAAACGGCGGCACAGCGGCCGCAGGCGACGCACCGAGCGCGTTCGATCACCAGCGCGCCGTCGACGATGCTTCGGGCATCGCACACGGCCACACAGCGGCCGCAGGCGGTGCATTTCTGTCGGAGAAAGGCCAGAACCGGCTCTTTCGAGAGACTTTCGGGGTTGTGGCACCAGACACAGCGCAGCGGGCAGCCTTTCAGGAACACGCAGGTGCGGATCCCGTCGCCGTCGTGGATACAAAATCTTTGGATGTTGAATACCGTTCCCATGTTCGCACCTCACCGGCTTTCTGCCCTTCATTATACCACACGCGCCTCAAAAAACAACCGCAAAATGCCGCAAAAACATCGACCGCTGCACACGTCTTTTGGACCGGCGGGCTTCCGTTGATTTCTTTCGGTTTTTCTCTTCTGCCCCCTGCCCTGCCGGTATTTGGCGAAAAGCATTGAAACGAAAGGCCGTTTTCGATATAATTGTAATCAGAAATATCAACCGAAACGGAGATTGAACGTATGACGACTATGACAAAAAAAGCGCGCAGCCGGGCCGAGGAGCTGGTCGGGCAGCTCACGCTTGAGGAAAAGCTGAACCTGATCGTGGAAACCGCCGAGGCGGTGGAACGGCTCGGGCTGCCGAAATACTACCACGGCAACGAAGCGCTGCACGGCATCGTGCGGCCGGGCCGGTTCACGGTGTTCCCGCAGGCCATCGCGTTCGGCGCCATGTTTGACGACAGCTTTCTGGAAACCATTGCGGACGCCATTTCCACGGAAGCCCGCGCCAAGTATTTTTACGGCGAGCAAGAGGAAAACGGCGGCAAGCCCTACGAAGGGCGCTATAACGGGCTGCTGACCTTCTGGAGCCCGGACCTGAATCTGGCACGCGACCCCCGCTGGGGCAGAACCGCCGAGACCTACGGCGAAGACCCGTATCTGGCCGGAAAATGCGGCGCCGCCTTTGTGCGAGGCCTGCAGGGCAAGGATGAGCATTACCTGAAAGCGATCGCAACGCCCAAGCATTTCACCGCCAATAACGAAGAGCACAACCGGTTTTCCTGCAATGCGGTGATGAGTGAAAAGACCTTTCGGGAATACCATCTGGAGCCGTTCCGCATGGCCGTGCAGGAGGGCAAGCCGGAAGCGGTCATGGCGGCATACAACGCGGTCAACGGCGTGCCCTGCCACGAAAACCGCCGGATGCTCACGGATATCCTGCGAACGGAATGGGGCTTTGACGGTTACGTCGTGTCGGACTGCGGCGGCGTGAGCAGCCTGTGGAGCTCCCACCGCAAGGAGCCGGATGAGGTTTCCGCCGCGGCCGCGGCCCTGAACGCCGGGGTCGACCTTGAATGCGGCGAGCATTTTTTCAAAAAGTATCTGAAAGAAGCACTGGAGAAGGGAATGGTCACGCAGCAGCGCATCGACGAAGCCGTGACGCGCGTGCTGGCGGCACGGATCAAAGCCGGGCAGTTGGACGACCCGAAAGAGCTGCCGTGGTATGCCGCGCCGTTCTCCGTTGTCGGCTGTGAAGCGCACGGCAGGCTCGCCTATGAGGCGGCCGTCAAATCGGCGGTGCTGCTGAAGAACAACGGGATATTGCCGCTGAACCGCGAAAGCATCACCGTGGCCGTGTGCGGCAACAACGCCGACACCGCGCAGTTCGGCGATTACAGCGGCGTGCCCGTTCACCCGCCCGTCACGCCGCTGGCAGGCATTCGCGCCGTGGAAGGCGTGACCGTGCGGTATGCGCCGTGGCGATACACGCACACCGGCGGAGATTTCGCGGCCGTTCCGGCGGCTTATCTGTATCACAAAAACGAAGCCGGCACGGAAGGCTCTTATTATGACAACCCGAATTTTGCCGGGCTGCCGAAAAAGCGGATCGATCCGGTTCTGGATTTCAAATGGGACGATCAGATGCCCGACCCGCTGATCGCTTCGCCGACCTTTTCCGTGATCTGGCGCGGCGAGATCGAAGCGCCCTGCACCGGAAGCTACCGGTTTTCCGTCCGCGCCGCAGGCAGCGCCAGATGCACGCCGCCGGAGCTGATCCTGAACCGGAGCGAATATGAAGGCGGAGAAACCGTTCGGCTTGACCGGGGCGAACGCGTCGAGTTCATGCTGCGCTACGTCAACAACACCGACAAACCGGCCTGCACCCTCACCTGGCAGATCACGCCGGATGAAACGATCGACGACGTGTTTGCCGCCGAAGTTGAAGCCGCCCGCGGCGCGGACGCCGTGATCGCTGTGGTGGGGCTCGGCACGGAATATGAGCGCGAGGGCCGCGACAAAACCGATTTATCGCTGCCGCGTGAGCAGATCGCGCTGCTGAAAAAGCTGAGGGAAGTCAACCCGCATCTGATCGTCGTGCTCGAAAACGGCAGCGCCGTGTCCATTCCGTGGATCGCCGAACACGCCGACGCCATTTTAGAGGTGTGGTACCCGGGTGAGCGCGGCGGAACAGCGATCGCCGACCTGCTCTTCGGCAAGGTGTCGCCCTCCGGGCGGCTGCCGCTGGGGTTCCCGAAAAAGACGGAGGATCTGCCGCCGTTTGACGACTATGAAATGAAGCACGGCAGAACCTATATGTATCGCCGGACAGAGCCGCTGTTCGAGTTCGGGTTCGGCCTGTCCTACACGACGTTTGACTATCACGGCCTGCATCAGACACAGGACGGCGTGGAGGTCACGGTCACCAACACGGGCGGCATGGCGGCCGACGAGGTGGCGCAGTGCTACCTCGATTCCGCCGGGCTGCCGGATCAGCCGCGCCTGCGGCTCAAGGGCTTCAAACGGATCCGCCTTGAGCCGGGCGAAGCCAAAACCGTGGCGTTCAGCCTGAACGACGAAAGCTTTTTGCTGTTTGATGAAAACGGCGTTCGCCGGGTGTATGCCGGAACCTACCGCGTATACGTCGACGGGCACCTGCCCGACAAACATTCCTGCCGTTTGGCGTTGACAAAAACGCCAGAACGGAACACTTAACCGGCTCACAGTCGAACGACCCATGAAGCATGGAAAAAGCGAGTCGGCCGACAGCTTTCTCTGTTCGGCCGGCTCGCTGCCTTTGGTTCGGCAATCGATCAGAAACAGATCAAAACCGCTTGGATCATAAAAATATGATCTTTCCGTTGAAGGTGCTTTCTTCCGCCTGTGGATGATGAGAAAGCTTACAGCAGGACGGCCGCAAGGCGCTGCGCGAGATCGGGCGGTGCAAGATCCGCCAGCGAGTGAGCGTCGGTGCCGACGCAGAAATGCACGCCGACCTCCCGCCCGATGGCAAAAAAGCGGCGGGCAAACGCCGGAAAGCGAAACAGTGTGGGGGTGTGAAGCTCCCAACTGCACTGCGCGCGTTCGCCCTTTTGCAGAATATCGCCCAGCTCATTGTCCGTCAGCGCACGAAGCGTTGCGGCCTTTTCGGCATCGTTGAAAAAGTTCATTTTGTTCGGCGAAAACGGGTGCGCGATGTTGTCGGCACGATCCGTTTCCAACAAAGCGTTGAGCACCGCCAGCTCATGTGCGGCATACCCGCGCGGGCTGCGATCCTCCGGCTGCTCCCACGAGGGCAGATGATAATGCACGTGCGAATAACTGGCAAAATCCAGCGCCTTGTCCACCTCGTAAGGTTCGGCGTATTTGCCCACGCCGTAAGCGGAAAGCTCCGCGCCGACCAGAACCCGAACCGGCGTGTCGATGTGCCGCAGCAAGTCCCGGGTGGCCAGAAAGCCCGCATAGGTGTCGATCGCGTCAAACGGATCCGAATGGTCGGTGATCGCCAGCGTTTTCAGACCGTGATCCTGCGCGAAGCGGATCATGGCTTCCGGCGTCATCTCCCGTTTGGCGCAGTTTGACTGCGTGGAATGCGCGTGCACGTTGTGTCTGGCCAGCTCGGCCGGATCGTAGGTGCGATCCAGAATGAACACGGCTCTGCCCCCTTTCGGCCCGCAAAACGCGGAGCCTCTCATTGTTTTCATCTAAAGAGTAAATGAGTTCGGAGGATTTGTCAAGACGAGCGGCAGGCTGCATCCGGCGCCAAAACGCAAAGCGGGGCTCCGACCCGCCGTTTTCTGCCGTTTGCCTCTTGCATTCCCGCGCGTAATGGAATAAAATATATTTTGGATTATTGGAACGTGAAACCACAAAAGGCTGTCCGGCGGGTAACAGGCTTTCATCGGCCGGCAGTAAACATTTTGAGGAAAGAGGAGCTTTATGCGTAACAATCCAAAGAAACTATGCAGTGTGATCTGCGCCGTGGCTTTGCTGCTGACCGGCGTTCTGCCGGGTCTGCAAAGCTTTGCCGTGGCTTATACCATCGGCATACTTGACGAAAACGGTCATGACATTACCGGCACGACCGTTACGCTCGAAGAAGCCAAAAACATCAAATGCTCCGTGGCGTTCATCGACTGCTCGCAGCCCAACGGCTCCGAAGTTCGCTGGCGCTCCGCCACGAACCTGATCGCCAGCGTCGACGAGGACGGCACCGTGCGCGCGCGGGATTGTTCCCGTCAGGCGCGCGTGCAGCTCTGGATCGACAACGACGTCAAGTCGATCCGCGGCGCGGGCCCGAGCCTTGGCGAGCAGGCGGAAGCGATCATGGAAGGGCTCGACGTGGAATCGCTGTCCGCCGCGGCGCTCTGGAACGCGTTTGCTTCGGTGTTCGCCGACCTTTCGCAAGCCAAGCAGAACGAGCTGCGCGATTTGCTGACGCAGCGGGTGGAAGCCGAATCCGTGCCGGTCACCGCTTCGCTGGTGGATCACAACGATCAGACGCTGGCGCAGGCTGCGATTTACGTTAAAGTGACAAAAACGACACAGGCGCTGGGCAACACCCTGCCTAACGGCACCTGCATCACCAACAAGGATTCGCTGCCGACCGTTGTGGCCGTGGGCACAAGCTTTCGCATTCGCAACACCATCACCCCCGTGCGTCTGGGCAAGGACACGACGTGGTCGCTGTCGACCGACAGCCTGACCGATCAGGCGTCGAATTACGCCGACATCACGGACGACGGCGTGATCACCTTCAAAAAAGCCGGTACGGTGACCGTGACGGCTTCGCCGCAGTTCGACCTGTTCATTTCCCGCGTGGTCGATTATCTGGCCAACGCGGGCGACGAGGGTGTGGACAACGTTTCCGCGTGGCTGATTGATACGCTCGGCGTCAACGTTTCGCAATCCACCGTTTCCTCGGCGCTGAACTACATTGTGAAGCTCGGCCTGAAATATTTCGGCGTGAGCAAATACATTTCATACGTTACGACCGGCAACTCGGTGCTCAAATTTCTCTCCAACGCCTTGATGAAGGCGAGCACCAACGACAAAATCACCTTCACCATCGTGAACGACCTGCCGCTGCAGAGCTTTGACATCAGCTGCTCCGACACCTATCTGGAGGGCGAGCGCGAACAGCTTTACGTAACGGATCTGACGCCCGGCGGCGCGCTGGTCGGCGAAACGACGTGGCAGATCAGCGACCCGACAGCGGCGAGCATCACGGAAGACGGCTTCCTCCGCATTCTGGACGCAGGCGGCGCGAACGCGCAGAAAACCGTCAGCGTCACGGCGACGCTCAACGACGTTTCGGTTACCAAATCATTCACCATTCACGGCGAAGGGAACGAGCCTGCCGCCGTCGACGTAACAGGGCCGGCGCACGTTATGCCGGGCTCTTCCGGCAGCTTCTGCGCCACCGTTTACCCGGCGCGCGCGGATCAGACCGTGCAGTGGGGCACGAAAAACAATCTGGGCTACATCGTTTACGCAACGCCCGGCCACGCGGTCTCCAACACAACTCTTCAGGTAGACAGTGAAGGCACCGTCACGGGGCTTTCGCTCGGGATCTCACAGTTGGTCGCGCGCGCTTCCAACGGCATCACCGCAGCTTTCACCGTCAACGTCGGCGCAGCCGTCACCGGCGTTTCTTTAGCGGAAGCGCCCGCCGTGACCTACACCGTGCCGGTCTACAACACCTTTCATGAAACAATTGAACAGCTCCACGCCGTCCTGACGCCGGAAAACGTTGCCGATTCTCAAGTTCGTTGGTCGCTGAGCAACGCGAACAATCTGGTGCTCACGCAGGACGGGCAGGTGCATCCCGCCGAAAATAAGGCCGGTTACGGCACCGTCACCGTCACTACGGTCGACGGCGGCTACACGGCCAGCGCGCAGGTCGCGTTTGTAAGCGTTGCCGCCACTGGCGTTTCCCTGTCGGAAACGAGCCTTGCCTTAACAGCCGGCAAAACGGCGGAGCTGACGGCGACCGTTGCGCCCAGCAGCGCGCTCACCGGCGCGACGATCAAAGACGTTATGTGGTCCAGCAGCGACCCCGGCGTGGCCGCGGTGGACGACAGCGGCAAGGTCTACGCGGTGGATCGCGGCACGGCTGCGATCACCTGCACGACCTGTGACGGCCTGAAAACCGCCGTATGCACCGTAACGGTCACGGCGGATAAGGAAGGGCTGCGGGAGCTGATTTTGCAGGCGGATTCGCTTGACCTGACGCAGATTTCCGCCGCGCAGGACAAACTTGACGCATTTGTTTTTGCCCTGGCTCAGGCCAAGACGGTCGACCAGGATGACGACGTGTATCAGGTCACGGTCGACGCAGCGTATGAAGCGCTTGCCGAAGCGTATGAAGCGCTGTGCGACATCGTGGAGCCCGAAAACGTGTACGTCACCCGCGACAATACGATCACACTTTATGACACTTTCACGCTCGGCTTATTGGAGGATTACCGCAACGCCTCCCGCCTTTACAGCTATGAGGTCTGGCCGGAGGACGCGCTGGTTCGGTCGGTGCGCTGGTCATCCTCCAACGAAAACGTTTCCGTCACGCAGGACGGTCTGGTTTCGCCCACCGTCAACAGCCCGCAGGCGGCGCAGATCACCGTCACCGTGACGAATCACCGCGGGTGGGAGATCTCCAACAGCGTTTCCGTGGCCTTTGTCAAAACGGCCGTGACCGGCCTGTCTTTTGAAGAAAGCTATCTTCTCGGCCATCCCGGTGAAACGGGCAAAATCAATTATACGATCACCCCCAAGGGGGTTGCCGGCGTCGGCGCCGCGAACATTCAGGAGCTGATCTGGGAAACGAGCGACCCGGCTGTTGTGACGGCCGACAGCGACGGCACGCTGCATTATCACAGCGTGGGCACCGCGACCGTGACCGCCACCACCGTTGACGGCGGCAGGACCGCCAGCTGCCACGTGACCGTTCGCCTGAACCGCACCGCGCTGGAGGAAGCGATCAGCCAGGCTGATCAGCTCGACGCGTCGCTCTACACGGCGGACAGCTGGCAGGCGATGCAGGCTGTGCGTTCGCAGGCGGTTACGCTCAACCAAACCGACGACACGGACACGACGCAGGCGGAGATCAACGCCGTCGCCGCGCAGCTTACCGCCGCGATCCACGCGCTTGTTCTCGTGCAGAACGTCAGCGCCGTTACGCTGACCCGCGGCGGCGCGGATCTGGGCGAAACCTATACCGTTGCCGTCAGCGGCGGCAGCGCAGGCGTGGATCTGGATTACCGCCTCAGCCCGACGGACACAACGCTCGGCACGGTGCGGTTTTCCTCCGACACGAGCGCGATCAACGTAACGGAGGACGGCGTGTGCACCCCGGCGCAGGGTACGCCCTGCATCGGTCACGTGACCGTAACGGTGACGGATTACCGCGGCAACGTCGTTTCGGACAGCGTGCGGCTGTGCTTTGCCGAACGCCCCGCGGCAGCCGTTTCGATCACCCCGGCCGCTTATACGGCCGCTTCCGTTGAGGAAGCGCCGATCACGCTCAGCGCTTTCGTGGCCGACGCGAACGGTCAGGCGGCCGACATTCAGGACGTGGTCTGGTTCAGCGAAAGCCCGATCCTGACGGTGGACGATACCGGCGCGCTGCAATACCTTGATTGCGGCGTCGGCACGGTGAGAGCCACCAGCGTCGACGGCAATTTCAGCGCGGCGGCAACCATCACCGTGCTCGGCGACAAAACGCAGCTTCGCGCCGCGA